>JBBFLL010000004.1:0-127995 GCA_037479045.1 Brevinematales bacterium
AGTGGAGCGATTTAACTACCGAACCCCACACCATTTTGTTAAACTATTTCAACTAAAACCAGACAAAATGGTGTGGGAGAGTTTGCTTGCGGATAGATTGCAAAAGTGATTCTTTCTTTGCTTACTTTCTTTCTGATCATTCAGAAAGAAAGTAAGAAAGATTTTATAACCTTTTGGCTACAAAAGAAAAGGTGGTAATGACCTTTTTTGTCACATTGACAAAAGAAAGTAACATTAAGTCATATTTTTGTGACTTTTGACAACAGAAAAGCAACATAAGCTTTTATTATTTCAAATCATTGAGAAAGAAAAGAAGAAATATTTTCTTAATTTTTGGCAACATGAGAAAAATGTGCAAATTAAATAAATGTTATTCTTGAAAAAAAATATTTTTGGTGTTAAAATTATCTTGATATTGATGAGGAGAAGTTTGTATGAGAAGATTTATTTTTTCGATCTTAGTCTTTCTTTTAGTGAGTGGATGTCTTGACAGAAGTGAATTTATGAGTGCAAGATTTGTTAAACCTGAAGAAGCAAGAAGGTATAAATCAAAAGGAGTTTTGGTTTTTGCAAGCATAGATAAAGAAAATGCACCTTTTTTAGCTTATTTATATCTTATGATTAAAAATTCACAGGATATAACTTATGTGGTTAATCAGGATTTTTCTCTCATAGTTTTTGATGTGAATGAAAAAGCAAGTGGCTATGATAGAATCGGTATGCGTTATCAGGCTTTTGGCATAGATTTCTGGATGAATAAGCCTATAGATTTTAAACTTGAAAAAGATAAGCTTAACTATCTTGGTAGGATGATATTTTATGCTAAGGATGCCTTTAAACCTTATAGAATGATTATAACAAATTTGATCGATGAGGATATAAAAAATCTTAGTGAATTTTATCCGGACTTAACAAATATGGAAATTCATAATGTAGGTGTTAAAGAAGGACTTTATAACTTTTATTAAATCTTTCTGGAGGTTTTTGAAATGAAGAAAATTTATATAATCTTGCTTATCTTATTAAGTTCAATTGCTTTTGCTGAAGATGAGGAATCTCCAAGGGAGAAGTTTCTCTTTGTAGCCCTTGATACAGGTCAGATGATCAAGGCTCTGTTCAGTGGGGGAGGATATGGAGTAGGCGGGCAAGTTGAATTTGCAAATTTTAGGTATGTAGGAATTTCTGTGAATGTAGGCTATTTTAATGCTGGAGATAGTTCTTATAAGGTAGAAGTTTTGGGTTATGGTGGTGGACTTGTTTTTTACCCAGAAGGCTACGGACCTTATGGATACTATATAAAAGTAGGATGTATGTATAATAATGGAACTGAATCTACGAATGGAGTGTCTATGAGTGGAAATCTTCTTACTATTCCTATAAATCTTGGTATGAAGTTTGTTTTTGATGACTTATGGGGACTTACATTTGATCCGTATCTTGAAGGTGAAGTATATATAGGGCTTGATGGAGTATATAAAAATGTTCTTACAGTAAGACAAGCTATTGGTTTCAGATTCGGCTTTACATTTTGATAATATTTTAATTTTTCATTAATATTTCCTTAACCTTCTTTTGTTAAAATTTTTATGTTTTTTAAATCAAAAGGAGGTTAAGGATGGAAATTTATATTGTAAGGCATGCATTGGCAGAAAATGCTGATGAGAAGAAGGATGACAAGGATAGAAGTCTTATCGATAAAGGATTTAAAGAAACAAAGGCTATAGGTAAAATATTAAAAAAACTTGGTATTAAACCAGATCTTTTAGTTTCAAGTCCATTAACGCGAGCAATTCAGACTGCTGATATAATTGCCAGTAAGTTAAATTACAAGAAAAAAATCAATGTAGCAAAGGAGCTTCTTCCTGAGTCAAAACCAGAAGATATTCTTAATTTAATCAATTCAAAGATAGGTTCAAAAGTCAAAAGTTTGATTATTGTAGGTCATATGCCTTTACTTGGAGAATTTATCTCTTTTCTTCTTGGTATAAAAAACTTTGTTTTTGAGATTGAAAAAAGTGGTGTTTATATTCTCGAAATAAATTTTAATGAAAAAAAGCAGCTTGAAGCTATTTTTAAAGGTTATATTACTCCTTCTATGGCGAGGAGGTTAAAGTGAAACATAATTTTTCTGGAAGGCTGATTGCCGTAGAGGGAATAGATGGTTCAGGGAAAAGCACACAAATTTATCTATTAAAAAAATGGCTTGAGTCAGAGGGTTATAGTGTTTTTTTTACAGAATGGAATTCTTCAAATCTTGTTAAAGACACTATTAAAAGAGGAAAAAGGGAAAATTTACTTACACCTCTTACTTTTTCAATACTTCATGCTACAGATTTTGCCGATAGATATATTCATCTTATTATTCCACCTTTAAAGGCTGGAATGATTGTTCTATGCGATAGGTATTTCTATACGGCTCTTGCAAGGGATACTGCAAGGGGGGTGCCTTTTGATTGGGTGAAAGATGTATATGGTTTTGCGATTGAACCTGATCTCACTTTTTATTTCAAAGTTGATGTTGAAACTTCTTTGAAAAGACTTAAGTCAAGTAAACGTAAAATTAAATTTCATGAGGCTGGAATGGATTTGAACATATCTGAAAATATTAATGAAAGTTTTAAGATATTTCAGGGAAGGGTTATTGAGGAATATGATAAACTTGCAAAAATGTATAATTTTGAAGTTATTGATGCAAAAAAAGAGATAAATTCACAGCAACAACAGATCAGAAAAATAGTAAAAGATAGAGTTTTGTTTGATTATGTTCCAAGAAATTACTTAAAGAGGAAGTTGAAATATGTCAAATAAGTATGAATTTTTCAGAAATGATTTGAATTATCTTGATATATCTGACTTAAAAGGTTTATTTATTGTAATTGAAGGGACTGATGGTGTTGGTAGAAGCACTCAGATCGAAAACATAAAAAACTGGCTTGAGTTTGAAGGTTATGCAGTTTATACAACTGGGCTTGGTAAGTCGGCGATAGTTAAAGATGCTATCACTGAAGCTAAAAAAGGGCATAATCTTAACAATTATACCTTCTCTATGCTTTATGCGGCTGATATTGCAGATAGGATGGAGAATGATATAATTCCATATCTCAGAGCAGGTTATATTGTTCTTGCAGATAGATATATATTTACCTGTATGGCAAGAGCTTTGGTGAGAGGTATTGATAAAGATTGGATAAAAAAGTTATATAGTTTTGCTTTAAAACCAGCTTTGACAATTTATATGAGGGTAAACTTTAATAATCTTATTCCAAGGGTTATAAATGCCGATAATCTTGTTGAAAACTACTGGGAACTTGGGCTGGGTTCAGGACTTGATTACTGGGAAGCTGGGATGGATATAAGAATGGGCAAGGATTTTTATGAAAGTTTTGAACGTTATCAAAGAAGAATTATAAAGGAATTTAATTTGATGGCGGAAGAATATGGTTTTGTTACTGTAGATGCAAGAAAAGGTTTGAAATCGACATATAAGCAGTTGAAAAAAGTAATAAGTGAAGCTCTTGAGAGGTGGGAATTTTGAATATAGCAAGTATAGATCTTGGCTCAAATTCATTTCATATGGTTATTCTTGAACTTAAAAAAGGTCATATAAATGTACTTGATAGACAAAAAGAAAAATTAAAACTTGCCTCAAAGAAAAATCTTGTTTATATAAATGAAAAATCTTATATTACTGACAATGCGATTTCTAAAATTGTTGAAATAGTTCAGAAGTTTAAGATCGTGGCAAGTTTGTACAATGCGAGAATTATAGCTGTGGCTACAAGTGCTATAAGGGAGGCAGAAAATAGTAATGAGATAGTTCAGAGAATTTATAAAGAAAGTGGAATTAAAGTTGATGTTATTTCTCCTTATGAGGAAGGAAGACTTGCTTATCTTGGGGCTGTTTATAGCCTTGACTATTATGAAAAAGATGTAACTGTTATAGATATTGGTGGAGGAAGCATACAATTTGTAAGAGGGAAGAAGGGAACAATAAAGAAAATTAAAAGTTTCAGAATGGGTGTTATAAGACTGACTGAGAATTTTTTTGAAGAAGGTTATAATAAAAGTAAAGCCAAGGAATTATTAGATTATATAGAATCTCAACTTGAACCCATATCAGTATATTTTAGCTCTGCTGAAATTTTTATAGGTGTATCCGGAACAATTGAAAATGTTGCAAGACTTTGTAATAAAGTTTCAAAAAATAGTAATTCAAATGGTCTTGTTATCACTTATGATGGTATAAATAAAATTTTTGATTCTATTTCTGATATTACAAAGGATGAGAGTGTTTTTAACTACATTGATTCATCTCGAAAAGATACAATTGTTGCAGGAATAATACTTTTAAAATGCATATTTGAATATTTCAATATTCAAAAACTTCAAGTTTCTTCTTATGGAATAAGAGAAGGAAATGTAATAAGCCTTATGAAGAAAGAATATCTTTCTAATGTAAGATATTCGAGTACAAGACACATATTGAAGAGATTTAATATAGATAAAACACATGCCAAAAATGTGTGCAATTTTGCAATTCGTATTTTTGATATTCTCAAAAATGTTCATAATCTTGAAAAAAACTGGAAAGATTATCTTTTTTCTGCTTCTATGCTACATGATGTAGGTAAAATTATTTCTTTTAATAATCATCAAGAACATTCGGAATATATAATTTCTCATTCACAAATAATTGGTTATACAGAAAGGGAAAAGAAAATTATTTCAAAAATTGCTCTCTACCATAAAAATCAAAATATTGATGATGAGGATTATGAGATTAAAGTTTTAGCTGGAATATTGAGGATTGCTGATTCTCTTGATAAATCTGGAGTTTCGCTTTTTAAAGATTTAAAGTACGATCCTTATAATAAAAAACTTACCATATTTTTACAAAAAGGCAAAATGTTTAATATCTTCAGTTATTATATAGAACAAAAAAAGAAACTTCTTACACAAACTCTTAAAATAAAAGTAGAAGTGCTTCTTTTGGATTAGTTTAAAATTTCAAGATAATCTCCTTTCATCCCAATGACGTATATATTGTTTTTTGTAGCAAATTTTTTTATATCTTCATCAATGTATAGGCTTCCGAATATAGGTACAATTTCTTTATCGTGATAGACCATTTCTTTAAGTTTCTTTGCCTTGTCTAATACATCCAAAACATAATCTGCTGTCGGTGTAGATTTTACTTCAATAAGGTAAACTTTTTCATCATCTCCTAGGATTATTATATCAAATTCTTCTGTGTTTTTGTTTTTATCTTTTATTTTTCTTCTTACCATGAGATCAAGGGTATCTACGCCAAACTTTTTCATTAATGCCTCAGGAGCACCAGGAGCAATAATATCTTCTGCAATTGTTCCCATTTTTCTTGCAAGATCTCCCCATTTTTTATTCATTTCTTGTCTGGAAATTTGTAATTCGTTAATAGAACCCTTTATTTCATCAATTACAGATGATACACTATCTTGGAAAATTAAAACTCCGTCTTTAAAAGTTTTCATTTCGTTTTTGAAAGCTAACATTTCGTCTTTGAATATTTTCATTTCGTTTTTGAAGGCCAACATTTCGTCTTTAAAAGTTTTCATTTCGTTTTTCAAAGCAAGGATTTCTTCTCTCATTTCATTTTTGAAATCCGTCATTTCTTTTCGGACTTCATTTTTGAAATCAAGCATTTCTTTTTGCAATATTTGTAAAGCTACACTTGTTTGAGAAATAAATTCTGTTAATACATCTTCCAGCCTTGCAACTCTTGTTTCTATTTCTACTTGCATATAAACCTCAAAATTATTTTATAAAGATATAACTTTTTTGTCAAATTAATTTTTTAATTTTATGTAAAAAATATTTAAAAATAAAAAAAAGTGACTAAAGTCATATTAAAAAAGTGACTAAAGTCACTATGAAAATTTTTTTGAAAAATTTATAATTAAAACTATCAGGAGGTTTTTATGAAAAAATTTTTTTTATTTTTTTTATTAACTAATCTTTATTCGAGTGAAAAAATATCTCTTTTATATCAGGAATACCTTAAGAATCCAGAGAATCTATCGGTTATTAAAAAACTTGCTATTTCATATAAGGAAATGAGAGATTTCAATAAAGCCATTGATTTTTATAAACTTGTTCTTGAGAAAGAACCTGATAATCCATTTAATCATTATGAGCTTGCCTTGTGTTATAAACTTAAAGGTAGACCTGATAAGGCTTTGGAAATAACTACAAATGCACTGTTTTATTTTGAAAATAATGATAGACTCAATATCTTGAAAGCTGATATTTTACTTGATATAGGGAAGGTTGCTCTGGCTCTTGATATATATAATAAATATAAAGATAGTTGTGATAAATTAGATAAAAAAGCATATATTTTTGGTAAAATGGGGAGGTGTTATCTTGAGTTGAAAGATTATAAAAATGCGGAGTGTTATCTTATTGAATCTTTAAGAATGAAGGCTAATAGCTGGAATTATTACTACTTGTCCAAACTTTTTGAGGAAAAAAAGAATATTGATAGTGCCTTGTGGGCTATAAAAAAGGCTCTTGCTTATAGTAAGAAAGATGAATTTGAAGATGAATTGTTTAATAAAAGATTGAATTATTTACTTTATAACAAAGGAATAATTTTTAAAGATAAAGGAGAAAATGAAAAAGCAAAGGAGATTTTTGATGAATTGGTATCAAAAAATAGGCTCAAAACTTGTATTTATGTTGAAAAGGCAAATTATTGGAGAAAAAGATTATGAAAAGATTGTTATTTTTCTTAATTTTTTCTCAAGCTTACTCATTGATTATTACAGAAGTTTTTACAGGGAATGGTGATTTTTTTGATAGAGAAGAGAAGTATATAGAAATATTTAACAATAGTGAAGAAATAATAAAAATTCAGAATATAGAGATAAGAATTTTTACCAATGAGAATAGTTTTATAAAAATGGGGGTAAAAACTTCGGGATTTAAAGTTGATTTACCCTATGTTTTATCAAAAGATGAGATTGGTCCTTTTGAAACAGCAGTGGTAATTTCTCCTAAATATACAAATCATTTGGAACTCTTGCCATTTGCGTCAAATTGCATTATTTTAAATTCTTCTTCTGAAACAGCGTGGTTGAGTAGTTGGCATTCAAGAATTTCAAATATTCTAATCTATTATAATGGAATTAAAATGTTTGAGACGGGGCAAATTGCTCTCAGGGAAGAAAATTTTAAGTCTTTTTCGTTTGATGGAGAACAGTTTATAACAACTGGTTTATCTCCCGGCTATCCAGCTACTATGTATATTTCAAGTTCCAATTTGATTGGAAAGAGAGAGGATTTAATTTCAATTTATGGAGTTACTGAAGGGAGTGAGAAAATTATTGTCAGAACTTCAAAAAGCCTTTATTATGAGGAGATAAATGTAAAGGAAAATTTTAATTTTTTCTGGAGAGTTCCAGCCCTAATTAATGGAGAAAATATTGTTTTTGAATCTTCTGGTAAAAGGCTTGTCATAAGGTATGTTGACTTTTCAGCTAAATCGGATTATTGGGGCAAAGTTTTTATAAATGAAATAGTTGGAGATCCTAAGAAGGATTACAGTGGGGGAAACTGGACTGGTGAAGATGGTGGTGGAACAATTAATTACACTGACGATTGGGTTGAACTGCTTAATAATTCTTTTGATTTAGTTGATACTGACAAAATTTTTTTTCTTGAGAAGAAAGTAAATGTAAAAAAACTTATTGTTAGAACAAATGCAACTTATAGTGATAAAAAATTTTTAGGCAAGGGATTTTTGATTACTACTCCAGATGGAGGCTTGTCTTTAAAAGGAGATTTGTATTTGTTTGAGGGGCATCCTTTTAAAGGTGGAAGGGTAATAGACTATATTGACTATAGTGAAATAGGACTTAAAGCTACTTCTTATGATGATGAATCTTTGAGTGTTTTAATACAGGCAAATTCTGAATTACCGAAGGAAAAAATAATTAAGAAAACGAAAACATCCTATCTTGATGATAATTCGCCGGAAACAGGCTTTATATTTTATAATTTTCAAAACAGTGAACTTGAGATTTTTGTAGCTGATAAAAGTATTACTTACGATCAATTAATTGTAAAACTTAAAAATAGTTTTGATGAAGAAGATTTAGTTTTAGTAAAAACAAACTTTTATTTTTATTCAAAAATTGCTGTTAAGGAAAATTCAGAAAAATTTGATGGTGTTTTATCTGCCGGTAAAGGTTCATATACTGAAATAAGCTATACAAATCTGTTTTCTGGAAATCTGGTTAAAGAAATTTTTAAATATGTATCTCCCGGATGGAATTTACCCGATTTTTCAGAGCAAATAGTTGATTTTGTTATCTATCCTAACCCTATTTCATCGGGTAATAGAAAAATAAGGATAACCAGTTTTCCAGAAGGGGCTGAAATTTATCTTGTAGATAACAGGGGAAATATTTTAAAGAATGCAGTAGGGAAGGAGAAATTTATAGAATGGGAAGAAAATTTTGGACGTGGTTTTTATCTTGTTGCAGTTCATTTCAAAGGCAAAAAATATGTAAAAAAATTATTTGTTTATTGATGATTTTTATTTTCAGAATGGGATTTTGTGATTTTGATATTCTGAGGAATGAAAATAATTTTATAGGGTTTTCTACTGGAAGAAGTTTGGATCTTTGTAATTTTGTTTCGTTATTTAATATCTTAAATATTTATGAATTAACTACGTATTTTGATTTGAAATATTATTTTCCTGAAAAAATTGAAATTATCGAAGGGGAAGATATTGCCTATAACAAAATTGGGGTAGGGGAGATAGAAAGATATTCTTTTTTATTTAGATTATGTTATGGTAAAAAATTAAAATTAGGGGTAAGTTATAAAGGTGAATATTATAAGCTAAAATTAATGGGGCTCGAATCTTGTGAAAATTTGTTTTCAATTTTTAGTTATGCCCAAGTTCCTTTTGGTATTATATATGGTGAATATTCAAGTAATAATGAATGGAATATTGCCTACCTTTATGAATTCTGTCTTTATAGGATAAGAAATGGGTTTGAATTTTCTACAATTTCGTTTGATAATAGTCTTGCGTTTAAGTTAAAAATCTATCTTTCAACTTTCAAACGTGATTTGAAAATCGGCCTCTCTTATTTTTATAGTCCCTATTTTAATAATTCTTCACCGTTTGAGTTTTCTATTTCAAAGTTGTATGACAAATTTGAAGTAGGTTTTGTTTTCTCTCCCTCTGATATTGTAGATAGTAGTTTCAGATTATCAGTTTCATATAATTTTTAGGTTTTTACAAAATATATTCAAATTTTAAAAAGTTAATTTAACCTTTGCAACTGTCATTTTAAACAAGGACTTTTGTTTTTTCTATTTTTTTAAAACTATTCAAAGCAGCCGATTTATTAAAAGCCTTCATTATAACACTTCCAATTAATATTCCATCATAGCCTGCTTCTGCCATTTTAATAGCATCTTCTCTTGATTTCACAGACGAAAGGGCTATTTTTAAAATGTCATCTGGCAAAAATTCCCTTACTTTAATAGAATGATTTAAATCCTCCTCAAGGGTAAACAGATTCCTGTTGTTTATACCTATTATCGAAGGATTGAGTTGTATTGCTCTTTTAATATTCTCTACAGAATGTGCTTCGACTAAAACATCTATTTTTTTGGATATTGTGTATTCATATAATTCCTCAAGTTTTTTGTCATCAAGGATATCACTTATAAGTAATACTGCACTTGCTCCACTTAATACAGCCATATCTATCTGAATTTTGTCAATGATGAAATCTTTGGCAAGAACAGGAATTTGAGTCATATCTGCTACTTTTGAAAGCAAATCAAAACTACCTCCAAAGAATTTTTCGTCTGTTAATACTGAAATTGCATTAACGTCAAATTTTTTGTATAGATTTATAATACTTTCGATTTCCGTTTCATTAAGCATTTCACCATGAGAAGGAGATTTTGGTTTTATTTCAGCAATGACAGATAAATATTCACTTTTTCTTAAATTTTCATAGAATGAAAGCTCGCTTTTTTTAGTTGAAAAAATTCTTTCGCCGTGAAGTTTCTTGAGTTCAGAAATGTTTTTCTTTTTTTCTTCAATTATTTTTTCAATAATATTCATAAACCACCTCTATTTGAAATAATTTTCAATTTTTCAAGGCATTCAAATGCTCTTCCACTATCTATGGATTCTTCTGCCAGCTTAAATGCATTTTCAAGAGGAACTTCTTGACTTATATAAAGTCCAAGTCCAGCATTCAAAATGACTATTTTTCTTGCGTCTCCTTTCTCTTCTCCTTTTAGCACAGAAAGGATAAGATTTGCACTTTCTTCAGGAGATTTTACTTTAACATTTTCCATTTTTCCTGATAAATTAAACTTTTCTGGATAAAGTTCCCAGCTAAAAATTTCTCCATTTTTGATTTCTTTCACAAAGGTTTTTCCCTCTATACTTGCCTCATCAAGCCCCATTTCACCATGAATAACAAGAGAATGTTTGTGTCCTAACTTAACAAAAACTTCTGGAATAAGCTCAAGAAGCTCCTTTGAAAAAACTCCCATTATATGATGACGAACACCAGCTGGATTTACAATCGGTCCAAGAATGTTAAACATTGTTCTTACTCCAATTTCTTTCCTTACTGGCATAACCTGTTTCATTGCGGGATGATAAAGTGGAGCAAACATAAAGGTTAAACGTGCTTCTTTGAGACATTCTTTTGCTTTTTCTGGTGGAATCATAATATTAACACCAAGTTTTTCTAAAACATCTGCTGCTCCACTCTTTGAAGTTATTGACCTATTGCCATGTTTTGCAACATAACAATTTGCCCCAGCAAGCACAAAAGAAACTGCCGTAGAAATGTTAAACGTTTCTGATTTATCTCCTCCACTTCCACAGGTATCAATGAGTGGCTCAAAATCCACTTCAACTTTTGAACAAACTTCAAACATAGCTTTAGCACTACCAGCTATTTCTATTGATGTTTCACCTTTGCTTCTTAAAGCAACAAGATAAGATGCTATTTGCGAAGGCGTAAGATAACCATTCATTATATTTTTCATCATTTCATAGGATTCATCAAATTCAATGGATTTTTTTTCTATTAATTTTGAAAGTATATCTTTAAACTTTGAAAAAGTCTTATCATAATTTTTTCGTTTTTCTTTTTCTTTTACCATATTAACGAAATTTTCTATTATTTTTTTCCCACTATCGGTAAGAATTGACTCAGGATGAAATTGCACTCCATAGATTGGCTTATCTTTTACTTTGACACCCATTATCTCGCCATCATCACTTTCTGCAATAATTTCAAGAGAAGAAATATTGCTATCTTTATCAATTACAAGAGAATGATAACGAATAGCTTTAAAACTTTCTGGAACATTTGCAAATAATTCATTACCATTATGTTTTATAGTTGAAGCCTTGCCATGCATTATACTTTTTGCCTGAATAATGTTTGCTCCATAAACATAACCTATGGCTTGATGGCCGAGACAAACTCCAAGCAGAGGTGTGTCCATACAATTTCTTATTAAGTCAAGAGATACTTTGGAGTCCTCTGGCCTACCCGGTCCGGGTGAAATGATTATACCTGATGGGTCTAATTTTTTTACCTCATCAAGATTAATTTCATCATTTCTGAAAACTTTAATATCACTATAAAATTCACCGACATATTGAACAACATTATAGATAAATGAGTCATAATTATCAATAACTAAAATCATAAAAACCTCCTCAAAGTATTGATTTTATTAAAGCCTTTGCTTTATTGATACATTCCTGATATTCTTTTTCAGGGACTGAGTCATAAACTATTCCAGCACCAGCCTGTAAATACACCTTTTTATTTTTATAGATAATTGTTCTTATGGTTATACAGGTGTCAAAATTCCCTCTGAAGTCTATATAACCAACAGTTCCTGCATATATTCCTCTCTTTTCTGGCTCTATTTCCTCAATTATTTCCATTGCTCTTATTTTTGGAGAACCAGTGACAGTTCCAGCTGGAAAAGTGGAACCAATAATATCAATAGGAGATATATCTTTTTTGGGTTTGCCATATACATCTGAAACTATATGCATAACATGTGAGTATCTTTCAATGTGAAAAGGTTTTTCAACTCTTACGGTGTTATATTCTGAAACTTTGCCAACATCATTTCTTGCAAGATCAAGTAGCATAGTATGTTCTGCAATTTCTTTTATATCAGATAAAAGCTCCTTTTCGATAGCAAGGTCTTCTTCAAGATTTTTCCCTCTTGGCCTTGTTCCAGCAATAGGTCTTACAAGTATTTCATCTTTTACCTTTTTAACCATAACTTCTGGAGATGAACCTATGATTTTAAAATCAACAAAATCAATATAAAACATATATGGAGAAGGATTTATCATTCTGAGTTGCCTGTAAATGTCAAAAGGATTCTTTTCAGTCTCTGTTTCAAATCTTTGAGAGATAACTCCTTGAAAGATATCTCCGGCTACAATATATTCTTTAACCTTTTCTACAGCTTTTAAGAAAGTTTCTTTCTTGAAATTTGAAATTAAATTTATAGTTCCAGATTTTTTTTCTATGATTTTATTGACATTTACTTCATTGCTGTGAAATCTTTTCTCATACTCTTTGAGTTTTTCAATTGCTAAAGGTTTATCAACTTCATCAAAATAAAAACTATTTATTATAACTTTTTGCTTAATATGATCAAATGCCACAAGAATCTTAGGTAAAACAAGATAAATATCAGGCAAGTTAAGCCTGTCTGGCTTTATATCGGGAATTTTTTCAAAATATCTTACACAATCATAACTGAAATATCCAACAAGACCTGCCGTGAGTGGAATAACTTCATCATTATCAACCACCTTGAAAGAAGAAAGCAAATTTTTTAATTCAGTAATTGGTGAAGCACTTTTAAATTCATTTTTTTCATTGCCAAATCTTATTGATACATTGTCTTTTTTTGCTATAAATTCAAGCTCTGGTTCAAAACCTATAAATGAATACCTTCCAATATTTTCACCTCTTTCAACACTTTCAAGCAAAAATGCTTTTTCTCCCTCTTTGGCAAGAGAAATAAAGGTAGAAACAGGAGTTTCAACATCAGCTGGTATTTCAATACTAACTGGGTAGATTAATCTTTTTTCAAACATAAAACCTCCATAAACGAAAAAAGCCCACAGGTATTAACCTGTGGGCTTTTTATTTTATTGCCAACTATTTTATATTTCCTCCACAAGGATAACACCTGCACTCAACAACCTGTTGAACCACCACCAGAAGAAATAAAAATAGTTAGCAAAGAAATTCATAAAAATTTCCTTCTATAAAATTATACACGTTGATTATATAATTGAATTTTGAAAAAATCAAGATTTTGGAGAAAAAATTTTAAAAATCAAAAAATTGACTTAAATAAAAAAATGATATATACTTTAAACTAAAAAAAACTAACAGGAAGGTAATATAATGGCAAGTTTAATTTATGATGAAAAGGAATTGATGAGTGCATTACTCGAAGCAGGTGTTCATTTTGGCCATCAAACAAAAAGATGGAACCCAAAGATGAAACAGTATATCTTTATGAAAAGAAATGGGATCCATATTGTTGATTTAAGATTTACTATGGAAAAATTAAAAGAAGCTTATCATGCATTAAAAGACATAGTTGCTCAGGATGGAATTGTCCTTTTTGTAGGAACAAAGAAACAATCTCAGAGTTCGATTTATGAGGAAGCTACAAGATGTGGCATGCCATACGTTACCAAAAGATGGCTTGGTGGAACACTTACCAATTTTTCTACTATTAAGAAAAGTATAGATAAAATGAAAAGGCTTGAGAAAAGACTTGAAACAGAAAAGGACATGCTTCTCAAAAAAGATATTCTCAAAATGGAGAGAGAGCTTGTTAAGATGAAAGCCTTTTACGAAGGCTTAAGGGAGATGAAAAAACTTCCTTCAGCTTTATGGGTTGTTGATATAAAAAGAGAGATTAATGCAGTTCTGGAAGCAAAAAAACTTGGTATAAAGGTTTTTGGTATAGCAGATACCAACTGTGATCCTGATCTTCTTGATTATGTTGTTCCTGGAAACGATGATGCTATAAGGTCTGTGAAATTACTCACATCCTTGATGGCTGATGCTGTAATTGAAGGTTCAACAATGGCGGCCAAGAAGGATATAGAGACAGAATTTGAAGAAACAACTGAAGAAGAAGAGACAACAGCAACATATGATGAAGTAGAAGAGCTTGAAGAAACTCTTGTAAAGTAAAATCTGGAGGAAAAAATGGAAATAAGTGCAGCTTTGATAAAAGAACTTAAAGAAAAAACTGGAGCAGGAATAGTTGATTGTAAAGCAGTATTGCAGGAAACAAATGGAGACTTAAACAAGGCTATAGAAATTTTAAGAAAAAAGGGTCTTTCAAAAGCAGATAAAAAAGCTGGTAGAGAAGCTAAAGAAGGTATTACTACTTACAAGATTGAAGGAAATAAAGGGCTTGTATTAAAAGTTAATTGCGAAACAGACTTTGTAGCAAAAACTGATGATTTTAAGAATCTTGTAGAAGATGTTAAAAATACAGTCTTCAGCAAAGGATATGAATTCAGTGGTAATTTACCAGAAGAACTTGAAGAAAAGAGAAGAAATGCTGTTGCAAAGGTAGGTGAAAACATTCTTATTTCAGACTGGAAATTTATAAATGGAAAGGGAACATTATTCCCATATATTCACCTTAACAAGGTTGCAATGATTCTTGATTATAAAGCAACTTCTGAAAACAATGCTGTAAACGACCTTATTAAGAATATTGCTATGCAGATTACAGCAATGAATCCGATAGCTGTAAGTCCAGAAGCCATACCACAGGATAAACTCAATGAAATTAAGGCTCAGTTTATGGAAGAAGCAAAAGCAACAGGTAAGCCAGAGAAAATACTTGAAAACATTGTGAAAGGTAAACTTGAAAAGTTTTATGCAGATTCTGTGTTGCTTGAACAAAACTTTATCCTTGATGAAGAAAAGAAAGTTAAAGATATAATTTCAGAGTTTGAAAAGGCAAACAATATTAAGATTGAATTGTATAACTTTGTGAGAGTTTCTTTGTAAAACCTTCCTGCTTTGCAGGAGTTTGTGTTTGTTTCGATTGGTGTTGTGTTCTGATTTTTTGCGATATGATTTGATGTTTTTGTCTTGAGAAGATGGTTTGGGGTGGGTGAGCATTTTGTTTTGGCTTGAGAAGTCGGATAGGCTTAATTTTGAAGTTAATGTTTTTCTAAAAGCAATAAAGGAACATTGAATGTATAAAAGAGTTCTGATAAAGGTTTCTGGAGAGGTTTTTGGTGGTAAAAATGGTGGTCTTGATTACGAAGCCATCTCAAAAGTAGCAAAGCAGATTTCCGAAGCCTATGAGCTTTCCACTCAGATAGGAATAGTTGTTGGTGGCGGTAATATTATTCGTGGTATTGATTCTGAAAAGTTTGGAGTTTTAAGAACGACAGCAGATTATATGGGAATGCTTGCAACTGTCATCAATTCTTTAGCCTTGCAGTCAATTCTTGAAGAAAAATTTGGCATACCGACTCGAGTTCAATCAGCCCTTGTTGTTTCATCGGTAGCGGAAAGTTTTATAAGAAGAAGAGCCATAAGACACCTTGAAAAAGGTAGAATAGTAATATTTGCGGCAGGAACGGGGAACCCTTATTTTTCGACTGATACAGCTGCAGCTTTAAGAGCCATAGAAATAAATGCGGACATTATGATGAAAGCAACAAAGGTTGATGGAGTCTATGATAAAGACCCAAAGAAACATAATGATGCTACTAAGTTTGAAGAGATAAACTATCAGGAAGTTTTGAAAAAGCAACTTAAAGTTATGGATTCAACAGCCATTGCACTATGTATGGAAAATGATTTGCCTGTGATGGTGCTTGATATTTTCACCGAAGGCAATATAAAAAATGCAATTTTAGGCAAAAAAGTTGGCACATTGATAAGAAAAGGCTAAAAATGAAAGTCATTTCTGGTATTTACAAAGGCAAAGAGATTTTAGTCCCAAAATCAGGTATAAGACCTACTTCAGATAAAGTTAAACAATCAATTATAAATATTCTTCAACCAAGGCTTGCTGGTTCAAGATTCCTTGACTTATTTGCAGGGACAGGAGCTATAGGTATAGAAGCTTTATCAAACGGAGCATCTTTTGCCTGTTTTGTAGAAAACAATCATAAGTCTTATATTATCTTAAAAAAAAATCTTGAAAATATTGTAGCCGATAAATCAAACTATGAAACCATAAAACACAATGCAACTCAGTTAGTTGATCTTTTAATTTCAAAGAATATTGAACCTTTCGATATTATTTTTGCTGATCCATTTTATGATGATATTTCGTGGATTTTTGATAATTTGATTGCTCTTATAGAGAAATTTTTGAAAAATGATGGAGTGTTTATTCTTGAGCATAGAAATAAAGAAAGTTTTGACTATCACAAATTTTTTGTAGAAAAAAGGAATTACGGAGATACAACCCTTTCAATATTTCAAAAGGGGCAGAAATGAAAATACTTGGCCTTGACACGTCTTCAATTAATAATTTTGCGATAGGCTTTTCAGATGACAACAGGACAATGGAGCTTAATTTCAGCAATTTTGAAAATACAGATGAATATCTTACTTACTCAATAAATTCAATTGCAGAAATTTACAACATTAAATTAAGTGAGGTGGATTATTTTGCTGCTGGAGTAGGTCCCGGGTCATTTACTGGTTTGAGAATAGGTTTAAGTATTATAAAAACTCTTGCATGGGCTTCAAAAAAGAAAGTTGTTCCTGTTTCATCTCTTGAATTACTTGTTGCTTCTTTTGAGACTAAGACAGATGGTTTGATTGTTCCAGTTCTTGATGCAAGGGCTGGAAAAATTTTTACATCAATTTTTGAAAATGGGGAGAGAGTTTCAGAGGATCTTGACATCTTTCCTGAAGAACTGTCAAATTTTCTTAAAAAAGATAAAGTTTGTTTTATTGGTGAAGGTGTAAATAGATACATAGAAAAATTAGATAAAATAAATATTACAAAAGATTTTTATCCAGAAATTAGAATCAAGGGCAATGCAATAATAAAAAAAGCAAAAGAAATTATAGAAAAACATCCTGAAAGAATTATGGATGCTAGCTCTCTTGAACCAGAATATCTGAGAAAAAGTGAAGCAGAATTGAATTTAATGAAATAATTTGATTTTTTAAGTAATAAAATTTATTATTAATTTCTATGAATAAAGAAAAAAAACTTGAAGAAATATTGAAAAGCTATAAAAGAGTTATAATTGCTTTTTCTGGTGGACTTGATAGCAGTTTCCTTCTTTTTTTTGCAAGAAAAATTCTTGGTAAAGAGAATGTAAAAGCCATAACTATTTATTCTCCTTATAAAATTTCAGAAAAGATGTTGAAAGAAACAAAAAATATAGCAAATTTTATAGGTGTGGAGCAGACAATATTCAACACAGAACTTTCTGAAGAGATAAAAAATAATCCTATCGATAGATGTTATCATTGTAAAAAGGAAATTTTTGCCAGAATAAAAGAAATAGCTGATAAAGAAGGATTTATACTCTGTGATGGAACAAACTATGATGACCTTTCTGACTATAGACCGGGCTTAAAGGCATTAAAAGAACTTGATGTCAAAAGTCCCTTGCTTGAGGCAAATTTTACAAAGAAGGATATAAAAGATTACTCAAAAAAATATAAACTTCCTTTCTGGAATAAAATGCCAGATTCTTGCTTTCTTACAAGAATTCCAAGCAATACAGAAATAAAATTGTCTACAATAAAAATGATAAAAAGGTCTGAAGAATATTTAAAAGAAATCGGATTTAATCTCGTAAGAGTGAGAGTTCACGATAATATCGCAAGAATAGAAATAGGTGAAAAAGAAATGAAAAAAGTCTTAAAAATAAAGACTTTAAAAAAAATAGACATAAAACTTAAAGAAATAGGTTTTAAATATGTAACATTAGATTGTAGGGGATACAATGGATAAAGAGATTATAAAAAAACTTTTAAAAGAATACAAAGAGAATAAAATATCAGAAGAAGAAATTTTAAATAGTTTAAAAAATTTACCTTTTAAAGACTTAAACTTTGCAAAAATTGATACCCACAGAAGTTTAAGAACTGGCTTTCCAGAATTTATATTTTGTGAAGGTAAATCGTTAAGTCATATTGTAGAAATTTTTAAGAAATTCAGCGAAACTTCAAAAAATGTTATAGGCACAAGAGCAACTGAAGATGTTTTTAAGGCTGTTAAGAAAGAGATTAAAAATGTTTTCTATTACAAAGAGGCAAGAATTATCTCTACAAAGAAGATAGAAATTGAAAAGGCAGATTCATTTATAGCTGTCGTTACAGGGGGAACTGCCGATATACCTGTAGCAGAAGAAGCGGCTGTAATTTGTGAGCTTCTTGGAAATAAAGTGGAAAGAGTTTATGATGTTGGGGTTGCTGGTATACATAGACTTTTTGGTAAATTGGAAGTAATACAAAAGGCAAAGGTTATAATCGCAATAGCTGGTATGGAGGGAGCTTTGGCAAGTGTTATAGCGGGGCTTGTTTCTTCTCCTGTGATAGCAGTTCCGACAAGTAAAGGATATGGAGCAAATTTTGGAGGATTATCTGCCTTACTTACAATGATAAACAGTTGTGCTCCGGGAGTGTCAGTAGTGAATATAGATAATGGCTTTGGAGCCGGGTATCTTGCCAGTATGATAAATAGATTTTAAAAACTCATATTAATTCCAAGCATTACTGGGACAAAACCAGTATTTATTATATTAACAAGACCGACCTGTACTCCTACCATTTTATGAGCTATATTTATTAATCCAACCTGAACACCTGTAATAAACTCTGATTGATTGAACAAACCTGCTTGAACTCCAAAAGTTCTTTTTTGAGAAAGATTTACCAATCCATATTGCATTCCAAAAAGTTCATCATTATAATTTATTAGAGAGTATTGAATACCATACATTTTATTAACACTACTGATTATATAAGAGAAGAAAATACCATAAACTCTCGAATATTTTCCGTATATCAGAGAAAATGCTCCACCATATATTTCAAATTCTTCTGATGGTAATTGAAGTGGATTTACAAATCCAATTGCAATTGGTGTCCAGAATTTTTTAGCTTCATAATTCTTTAATTCGATATTTTCATTCTTAATTATATTTGTAGTTTTATTTTCTTCATAACTTGGTTCAGAATATGTTGTGTTTAATTTTAAAAGTGCATTTGCAATTTTTGATACAATATTTTTTATCTTTTCGCTTAATTCAATAGTGCTATCTCCCCTTATCTGGTCAATAAAGTCTATTTCTGATGTGGTAACATCTATAACCTTTATAATCAAGAAATAAGTACCGTCAACCTCTGTTAAAGATCCTGTAATGATTTTATTTGCTCCAATTATGCTTCCGATTTTTACGGCATCTTTTTCACTATATCCACTCAGTTGTATTTTATGTTCGTCCATTATTCTTTTAAGTTCCAATCTTTCTACTACTTTTATACCTTTGTATTTCAATAGCTCGATTTGAAGCCTCTCAACAAGAAAATTTCTATCAATATTTTCAATTTTAGTTCTTGAAGTAATATCAAGTACTGCAATCTTTACATAATCATTTGTTTGAGCAAAAGAAATGGAAAAAAATATAATTAATAAAAAAATTGTTTTAAGTCTCATATTTCCTCCCGAAGCTATAATTAAATTATAACACGAATATTTCAATAAAACAAAATTAATTATTGTCTTATTGAATTTGACATTTAACTTTATCTTCCCTATAATTTTAATAGGAGAATATATATGAGGAAATTTTTTTTAATTTTAATAATTTCAATTTGTTTTAATACGTTATTTTCGGGGGAATTGAATGATCTTAATTTTATTCAGACATATAATTCTTCAAGTTTTGTAAATGCTTCAAAAGCATCTTTAGTAAATCCAGCGGGTTTATATTCGCTTAACAACTTAAATATTGAATTTAATACTTATAATCTTGGAGTGAGCTATTTAGGTATTGCCTTTCCGACTGCTGAAATTTTAGGTAATTTTGCCTTTGGTGTGTATAATTTTAATACGGCAGGTGGAGCTTTTGTCTCCATAGGAAATAATTTATGGAATGTTTTAGGTATAGGTTTTACTTTGAAAACATTGAGTGGTTCGGTTTATAGTCCCTTTGATGGATTTTTATTTGATACTGGTTTTATCTTTCACCCAAATGCATCACTTGGGCTTGATTTCTTGAAAAATGAATTCTTAAACGACAAAATATTTATAAGTTTTGCAGTTAAGAATATAGGAGCTCAACCGAGAACAACAGAAAGAGAAAATCTTTCTTTAAGGCTTGGTGGAGGATATGATCTTGCAATATTAGGAACAAAAATATTTATAGAAAAATCTTTTTTGTCTGATAGAGATATTTTTATTCTTGGTGGGGAATTTTCACCTATTATTTCCTTCATAAGTGAGAAAAAATTTTTCAGTGTTGGGGCTACCTATGATTTTGAACAGAGAGAAACGAAAATATATGGAGGTATTTTACTTGATGAAGTAAGTATAAATTTAACATATTCTGTGAATAATAGATATTTCTTTCTCGGTATGAGTGGATATTTTGGAAAAAGAAGAGAGGAAATATCTATGGAATATTACAATAAGGCTCTTGATAATTATCAGAGTGCACAAAGGATTGAGAAAAAGGATATAGAAGAAGCCTTTAATCTTTACCAGATTGCCTATAAGGACTTAAACAAAGCCATAAATTTAGATAGAGAGAATAGAAAGGCTCTGATACTTAAAGATTCAATAGAAGAAAAAATAGAAAATTATAAAAACAATTTTAAGATAGAAGCAGAAAAAAATGAAAATAACAAAAATTACCTTTTAGCTTTATCATATTACAAAAAGTTATATTCTATAGAAAAAAACAAAGATATTAAAAATAAAATAGAAACATTATCAACAAATAGTATGGTTTTAAAAAGTATAGAAAAGGAAAAAGCAGAATTAGTTAAACTTTACAAAAACAAAAAATATGTAGAAGCAAAAAAGAAGGCAGACTATCTTTCAGAGGTTCTTCCTGATGATATTGAAGTAAAAAATATAAAATCAGAAATAGAAAATACACTTGAAGAGGTAGCAAAAAAATATTACAATGTTGCTTCGATAGAATACAAAAAAGGAAATTTAACAGGTTGTCTTGATAATCTTAAAAAAGCATTGTATTATAAACCAAATTATACAAAAGCGAGAGATTTATACAATCTTACTATAACCCAAATAACTAAAAAGAGAGGACTTGAGAGAGCCAAAGAAGAGTTTGCAAAAGGAAATAGTATAATGGCTTTAAAACTTGTTGATGCATATCTTGAAAATAATCCAGAAAATAAAGAAGCTATAGCTTTAAAAAATTCGATAACTCAAAAATTGAGAAGTGAAGCTCAAAACTTCCTTGATAAAGGAATTGCTTTATACAACAACGGAGACTACGAGAAGTCTATTGAAGAGCTTGATAAGGTTCTTCTTATTGACAATACAAATAGCATAGCAAGAGATTATAAAAATAGGGCAATCTCAAAACTCAAAGCATTGAAAAAACTTGAATCCATAGAGGAAGAATGATTATGGGAAAAAAACTTGGCTTGAATGTTGATCACGTTGCGACATTAAGAGAAGCAAGAAAAATCAGCTATCCAGATCCAGTTTATGCTGCAACAATTGCAGAAATAGCAGGAGTTGATGGGATTACAGCTCATTTGAGGGAAGATAGGAGACATATTAAAGATAGAGATATTTATTTATTGAGACAGATTATAAAAACTTCTTTAAATCTCGAAATGTCATTAAACGATGAGATAATAAAAATAGCTTTAGATGTTAAGCCAGACGAAGTTTGCATAGTTCCAGAAAATAGAATGGAGATAACAACTGAAGGTGGACTTGATGTATTAAAAAACAAACAAAAGTTAAAAGAAATTATTCCTGAGTTTAGTAAAATTGGCACAAAGGTAAGTATTTTCATCGATCCTGATAATAAGCAGATAGAACTGGCAAGAGAATTGCTTTCTGATTATATAGAACTTAATACAGGCAAATATTCTGAAGCAAAGACGGAAAATGAGATTTATACCGAACTTCAAAAACTGAAGGATGCAACATCTTTTGCTACTTCAATAGGTTTAAGAGTAAATGCTGGTCATGGATTGAATTATAAAAATGTTAAAGACATAGCAAACATTGAAGATATTGAAACTCTTAATATTGGGCATTCTATAATTTCATATTCTGTTTATGTTGGACTTGAAAGGGCAATAAAAGAAATGTTAGCATTAATAAAGTGAGGACACTATGGTTACAATGGCTGATGTAGCTAAAAAAGCCGGTGTATCTATAATGACAGTATCAAGGGTAATAAACGGTGTTAAAGGTAAAGTTTCTGAAGAGACAAGAAAAAAGGTTCTTGAAATTGTAAAAGAGTTAAACTATTACCCTAATTCTGTTGGTAGAGCTCTGCATGGGAGTAAACTTAAAACTATAGGGGTAGTTTCTCCTCTTGTAACAGCCGGGATAGTTCTTGAAAATCCTTTCTATTATGAGCTTATGATGGGTATAGAAGATGTTTGTACTGAAAAGGGTTATGATGTAATGATCTCTACCAGAAAAAGGCTTAAGCACAGTGATTATCTCAAAAACTATTATGAAAGAAAGGTCGATGGTTTAATAATCATTGCCCCAGATATAAGCACAATAGATTTCAATTCAATAGAAAAGGACAATATTCCAGTGATTCTTGTGGGAGAAAGAACAACACACAATATTAACTATGTTGATGCTGACAATGAAAATGGTGGATTTCTTGCTGTAGAATATCTTTATAAAAAAGGACACAGAAAAATTGCCATACTTACTGGAAATCAAACAATGAGAAATAGTATTGATAGGCTCAATGGATTTTTAAAGGCAATAAAACATTATAAATTAGATCTCAAAGAAGAGTGGATACTCAATGGTAATTTTACTTATCAGGGGGGTATGGAATGTGCAAAGATGCTTTCAAAACAAAAGGAAATACCTACTGCAGTTTTCTGTTCAAATGATTTAAGTGCACTTGGTTTCTTAAATGAAATAAAAAGATATGGCATAAAAGTTCCAGAAGATATATCTATAATTGGATTTGATAATATTTATGCCTCACAGTATTCAACTCCACCTTTAACAACAATAAGACAACCTATAATTGAAATGGGTAAAGCAGCAGCTGAACTATTATTAACCAAAATACACAATAAGGATATGATATCTCAGGGAAGAATTTTTCCTGTAAATATCATAGAAAGAGATTCAGTAAAAAAAATATAGGTTTAAGATTTTAATAATATTTTACGAAAAATAAATAAAAAAGGAGTTTTTATGAAATTTGGAGAAATACTTGTCAATCTTGGTTATGTAACAGAAGAAAAAATAAAATATGCCCTTGAAGAGCAGGAATATAATCTTAAATCTGTTGGTTTTTCTGAGCCAATTGGCTTAATACTTTTAAGAAATGGATTAATTGATGAATCTCAACTTAACAATGCAGTAAAAAAATATTTTGAAATGTTATCGGAAGACTTTAGTGTTTCTGAGTCTTTAAGAAACCTTGCCTATATAGCTGTGAAAGCACTCGAAAATGATGAGTCAACGAAACTTTCACATGAAGCAAAGACTACAATAATAAATAAAATTCTTGAACTTGAAGAAAAAATAGCTATAATAGAGGATTCATCTATTGAAAATAAAGATAAGATCATTTCAAATCTTTCTTCAAGGATAGAAAAATTGAAAGCAGATCTCCAGAAGTTTGCGTAAGTTTTTTGATTACCTTGTAGCTACAATCGGTGAAAACTTGACATCCTGTATTTGGTAGCTTAATCGTTCGGCAGAATTTTATCAGCCGTTCTAATAGAAAATTAAAATAAGCAAATCGCACGGTAGCCATTGATAAAATTCTGCCTCACTCATAGTCAAAAACAACAATTTCACCTCATCGGCAATCGTCCCCTCGACAAGCTCGGGGCAACGCCTCGTTGCCTTAGTAAAGCAATAGGATATATAGGAAAAATCTCCGCTTACAGAGTAGAAGCCCGGCAGAGGATAAAAACAAACAAAAATTTAAAAATTAAACTTTCATTTTTTATATTAAGAAAAGTCTATTTTTACAGCTTTCGTCAAACACAACTTTCAACTTTAAACTTTGGACTTTGAACTGCCTTTCTTGGTTTAAAAAATAATGGCTTAAACAGAAAAATGGAGTGTAATATAGTTCTTACTACTGTCAATGCACAACTTTTATTTTTTTTAAAAATAAAAAAAATTTCTTAAAGTTTAAAATATTTTTTTCCGATTATACATTAGGGTTTTTGCGGACTGGTGGATTTAATTTTTTTACTTTTTTCCCTATTAGGTTTTTCGTAATTTTTTCTGAATACTTTAGTTTTTTGATGGAAAAATTCTCCGCAAGGATGCGGAGAGTAAATATATCAAGGAGGATCCTATGATTATTAATCACAACATTAGTGCTATCTTTTCACACAGGCAGCTCATGATTAACAATCGTGATGCTGACAAAAACATTGAGAAGCTGTCTTCTGGTATGAAGATTAACAGAGCAGGAGACGATGCTTCCGGTCTTGCCGTATCTGAAAAAATGAGGTCTCAGATCAGTGGTCTAAGAAGAGCTGAAAGAAATGCAGAAGATGCTATTTCTTTCATTCAAACTGCTGAAGGTTATCTTGAAGAATCTCAATTGATTCTTCAGAGATTAAGAGAGCTTGCTATTCAGGCTGCAAACGGTATTTACAGCACTGAAGACAGAATGCAAATTCAGGTTGAAGTTTCACAGCTTATCGATGAAATCGACAGAATAGCTTCACATGCTCAGTTTAACGGTATGAATATGCTTACCGGTAGATTTGCAACACCTATTCAGGGTAACCAGCCTACAGCAAGCATATGGTTCCATGTTGGTGCCAATATGGATCAGAGAATGCAGGCTTACATCAACACAATGACATCAGAGGCTTTGGGTGTAAGAGATGTTTCAAGCAAAGAAATTTTAAGTTTGAGTACTCCAGACAAGGCTAATATGGCTATAGGAATAATTGACAAAGCCCTTGAAAGAGTATCAAAACAGAGAGCAGATCTTGGTGCATATCAAAACAGACTTGAAAAAGTCACTGTTGGACTTTTGATTGGTTATGAAAATATGCAGGCTGCAGAGTCCAGAATAAGAGACACAGATATGGCTGAACAAATGAGCCACTTTGTGAGAACACAGATTCTCACTCAGTCAGCCACAGCTATGCTAGCACAGGCAAATCAGAAGCCTCAGTTAATGTTACAACTTTTAAGGTAATGTTATGATGAGGGCTTCTGGACGTTAGGGATAGGCAAGATTTTGTGTTAATAAATGAGGCTGTCTTTTTTGGCAGCCTCAATAATTGTTTTTATAGGTAATAGGCAACGTGGTTTTCACCCTTCCTTGAAGAACTGCATATTCTGGAAGAGAGTGCAGTTATCAGGACCCCTGCAGTTTAGAAAGTTATCCACAAGGATGTTTCAAAAAAAACAAGGAGGGTGGCTATGATAGTTAACCACAATATCTCTTCCGTATTTTCCAATAGACAGCTTAAAATAAACGATATGAAGCTGTCTGGAGACATTGAAAAGTTGTCTTCTGGCTTGAGAATCAACAAAGCTGGAGATGATGCTTCTGGTCTTGCTGTATCAGAAAAGATGAGAGCTCAGATTTCAGGTTTACATCAGGCGATGAGAAACACTGAAGATGCTATCTCTTTCTTACAGACAGCAGAAGGTTATCTTGAAGAAACTACAAATATTCTCCAGAGAATAAGGGAGCTTTCTGTACAGGCAGGAAATGGGATATACAGTGATCAGGATAGAATGCTTATAAACATTGAGTTATCTCAACTCGTATCAGAAGTTGACAGAATTGCAAAGCATTCACATTACAATGGTATGACAATTCTTACTGGTAGGTTCCAGGCTCCTGAAACAGTAACAGCTTCAGGTGCAGCAGGTCCAAACCAGCAAACAGCCGGTCTCTGGTTCCATATTGGTCCAAATATGGATCAGAGAGTTCAGGTTTTTGTTGGAAATATGGATGCACAGGCTTTAGGTCTTGTTAACCAGGATGGTAACAAGATGATAAGTGCAAGTAATATGGATAGTGCAAACAGATCTATTGGTGTTGTTGATAAGGCACTTGAGGTTGTTGTAAAACAGAGAGCAGATCTTGGTTCTTACCAGAATAGATTTGAAAAACTCTATAAAGGACTCTATGTTGCATACGAAAATACAATGGCAGCAGAGTCAAGAATCAGAGATACAGATATGGCTCAGCAAATGAGTGAATATGTGAAGAACCAGATTTTAGCACAATCCAATGTTTCAATGTTAGCTCAGGCAAATTTAAAGCCCCAGCTTGTGCTGAGGCTTCTTGGTTAGTTAGGGATAGGCGTTCCCTAACCTTCAGGTAAAAGGTGTTGTATAACTGCGGGGGTTCCTGATTATTAATCCACATTATTACTATCGACCTTAACTATTTTTGCTTTAGAATTTTTTTGAAAAATTTTTAAAAATTTTTCAGGTTGATGATCATAAAAGGACTTCGGAAGATATTATCTTCCGAAGTTTTTTTATTGAAAAGTAAAATTTAGAAATATTTTTGAAATAAAAATTATTTTAAGTAATTTGTCATATAGAGAACTATATTTGCCTTTGAATCATAAGCTGACAAAATTATTTCATAATTTCCCTGTGGAAGGTATAAAGAAAGTTGATCACTCATTAACCTTGTCTCATTAAGAAGTTCAACTCCCTTATATCCACCACCTACAAGACGGATAGAAAATTTACCAGAACTTTTTGTTGAGTATGCAGAGAAGCCATATTCTTTTGGCTCTTTTATTTCAAATTTTGCGACGGTGAGATTGTTTATTTTCAGATTATTAAGATTTGTTTTGAATATTTCTATATATCCTTCTGGTGGATTGTATATTTTTCCGCTATCTATTGCTAAAATTCTATTTAAGTATTCTTTATCTATTTCAATTATATTTGTATAAAAATATATTGAAGCACCATTTATCTCAAAGTCTATATTAAAAGTATATTCTCCGGGTAGCATAATAAGAGCTATCTGGGCATTTCCATAGTCACCTTCAAGTAAAGTTAATTCATTGGTAAAAAGTCCAATAAACCTATCTTTTGTCTTTAATTTTACTTTTTTTTCTCCATTAAAGTTTGGGGCAATAAAAAATTGATATATCAAAGGTTTATCAACTGTAAGAGAGAATTCCATTTTTTCATTTTCCTTTTTTGTGATAACTTTGTATTGTTTAAAACCCTGTGGAGGTTCTGGTGTTAATGTAGTTTCAAGAACTTTTATACTTTCTTTAACCAGAAATATTAGCAGGATTATTCCTATTACAAATCCAGTTATAAAAATAATTTTGTTTTGTTTAACCATTTAATCTTCTCCATTTAATTTAATATTGAATCTATATTTATTTATTCCACAGATAGCAATAGCCATTGCATCTATTACATCATCTGGTCCTGGCAATTCTTTTAACTTAAGAATCATCTGAACGGATTTTTCAATTTGCTTTTTATTTGCTTTTCCATAACCTGTTAAAGCCATTTTTATCTGTAATGGAGATAACTCAATATATTTCAACTTAAAAATTGCTGCAGTAAGTTTTATAACACCTCTTACTTCACTTATTGTAGATGCTGTCTTAACATTCTTTGAAAAAAATAATGTTTCTGTTACTATTAATTCTGGATTAAATTTTTCTACCAGAGCCTTTAAATCGTTGAAAATATCATAAAGCCTTTCTTCATTCAAGAGATTCTTTTTTGTTGAAATAAGACCTGATGAAACAATTTCGCAATCGTTGATTACAGCATATCCCATTCTTTCTATCCCGGGGTCAATTCCGAGCGCTATCATATTTCCTCGATCTTTAATGTAGTTTTAACTATCCATTCAGCAACAAGATCTTTTTTACCTTCAAACTCTCCAATCTTTAATCCGCTTTTATTGTAAATAACAACTTTGTTTTCTTTATTACCCATAGGATTAAAATCACTCTCTATCATATTTAAAACTATGTAATCAAGTTCCTTTTGTTTGAGTTTGAGAAGGGCATTTTGTTCTCCATTTTTTGTTTCAAGAGCAAAGCCAACGAACAATTTATTCTTAAAATTTTCTCTCAAAGATTTTAAAATATCTGGATTTTCAATTAATTCGATTGATAAACTATCACTTTTTTTTATTTTATTTTCTGAATAGTTTTTTACTTTAAAATCAACAGGGGCAGAAGCCATATATAAGCCATCATAATCTTTGAGATTATTTTTTATAGCATTAAGCATATCTATTGTGGATTCTATTTTTATACCACTTATATGGGGAGGGATATTTATTTCTGTTTTACCATAAATTAATAATACATCTGCACCCATCTTGTAAAGATATTTTGCTATTTCTATTCCCATTCTTCCAGAGGAAAAATTGGATATAAATCGGACAGGATCAATCTTTTCTATTGTACTACCCGTTGTGACTATAAATTTTTTGGCTTTAAGAGGCTCATTTACATCTCTTGTGATAATCCCGATTATCTTTTCTTCAGATGGCAATCTTCCCTTGCCACTATATCCACAAGCTAAATCTCCACATTCTGGTTCTACAACCAACACACCATATTCTTTGAGTCTTTTTATATTATCACTTGTAATTCTTGAATCATACATTTTTACATTCATTGCAGGAAAGACAATCTTTTTTTTGGTGCATGCAAGAAAAGTTGTAGTAAGAAGGTTATCAGCAATGCCGTTTGCTATCTTTGCAAGGGTATTGGCTGTAAGTGGGGCTATCACAAAGACATCTGCCCAATCTCCTAATTCTATATGTGCCAAAGGCTCTTCAATTGAAAAATCATCAATATAAACTTCATTTCCAGAGGCAACCTTAAAGATAATTGGATTAATTAGTTTTCTGGCATTTGGGGTCATTATTACCCTGACAATATGACCTTCTTTTTTTAATTTTCTTATAATCGATGGTATTTTGTAGATTGAAATTCCAGATGTTATTCCAAAAACTATTTTCATATCAGGCTCTACTTTTAACCTTTTTCCATTTAATTAAGACAAAATATTTTTGATCTTTTACTATAATGCTATATATTTCTCCATTTTTATCAACCCAGTAGCCAGATTGTTGATAGAGAGAAGAAATTTGTGGAGCATAATATATTGCTTCTTTTTCTGCAGAACCAGATAAATCTACAAATCTGAATTTCACTCCTTTTGCTTTTTCATCATATGAGTAGAGGACGGCAACGTCATCGTATGTAACTTCAAGGACATCTTCAAAATAACGTTTTGATTTGAATAGATTTTTAATTATTGCATTTCTTAAAATACTGTATATATCTACTGAATTATAAAATGTAGAAGGAGTGTCTATTTTTTTACCGTCTTTCATTACAAGATAACTTTGTGATGTTATTATAAGTCTTTCATTGTTCTTGAGATTATGGACTCCCGAAATAAGGCTTATATAAACTTCGTTGTTTATCGTATTTGTTTTTGAAATATATTTTGTGTCAAATTCAAATGTCAATTCTCCCGCAATAGAATATCTTTTAATATCATAGTCTTTATAATCATTTTCATATTTAACAGAATAGACATAGAGGTTGTTGAATAGATCTATATCTATTTTTTCTGGAATATTCATAGGTTGAGAATTAAGTCCATTTTCTCCTATCAAATATATAAATTTGCCATTTGGTGTAAATTTAAAAATGTATGAATTTCCAATATTTGAAACTGAATTTTTATTGGATACTGTGGCAAGGACATATATTTCACCAAATTTATTCAATTTTACTGAAATTGGAGTATCAAATTCATATCCTTCACCTTTGTTTGAAATAATCATAATATTGGTGTCATTTTCAGCAATAGGGAAAATTGAGACTCGCTTGTTATAATAATCAGCAATATAAATCTTATTTCTGTAAAGTTGTATGCTTTTTGGGACATCAATATAATCATTCAAAATTAAAGATTGATTGGAATAAATTTCCTTGATTTCTCCAAGATTTGACCCAATTTCGTTATAGTTTGTTCCGAGAGGTGCATAGAAAACTACATCAAATTTCATAAAATTGGGTTTTCCCGAACAACTGTATAAGATTATTAATAATAATATAACCGAAATTTTTTTCATAAATTACCTCAAAGTTTTTCGTAAAATTCCTTTGCTATTTTTGTTAATATATCAACTCCTCTTAAAATATCTTCATCTTTTGCGGCAAATGATATTCTGAAGTTTGTATTTCTTTCAGAAAATACATTGCCGGGAATTATTAAAACGTTATTTTTAATGGCTGTTTCAACAAAAGTTGAGACATCACCCTTTTTTAATGCCGGAAATATATAGAAAGCTCCACCCGGTTTGACAATATCAAAAGAATCTTTTATGCCATTATAGATTAAATCTCTCTTTTTTTTGTATGCTTCTTTAAAATTAGTAGTGTCATATTCAAGTGCCTTTACTGCTGCATACTGAAATGGAGCTGGGGCACATACAAAAGAGTACTGCTGTAGTTTTATCATTTGAGCTATTAATTCATTGGGGCCTAAAGCATAACCAAGTCTCCAGCCAGTCATTGCATAAGTCTTTGAAAATCCTCCAAGTATTAATACATTATCGTAAATTTTTGCAGGGCTGAAAAATTCCGTGTCATACACAAAACCATCATAAATCTCATCAGAAATTAGCAAAATATTGTTTTCTTTTGCTATTCTGACGACAGTCTCAATATCTTTTTGAGAATAAACATAACCGGTTGGGTTACATGGATTGTTTAAAATTATTGCTTTTGTTTTTTTTGTAATTGCTTTTCTTAATTTTTCTTCACTTATTGAGAAATCGGGATAGGTGTCAACAATCACCGGAACTCCATCTATAAGATTAGTAAGGTGCTTATACATTACGAAATATGGATCAAAAAATACAATTTCATCGCCCGGATCTACTATTGACATCAAAGCAAGCATAAGTCCACCAGAAACTCCAGAAGTTATTATAACTTCATTTGGAGCATATTTTTTACCTTTTGTTTTGTATACATATTCGAGAACCTTTTCTCTTAAAGCATCAATTCCCTGTGTGACTGTATATCTATTAAAGCCATCTTTTATAGCTTTTATGGCAACCTCTTTTAATTCCTCAGGGACATCAAAATCTGGCTGTCCAATACTGAAATTTACCGGGTTTTGCATTTTTGCTGCAAGCTCAAAAACTTTTCTTATACCTGAAGAATCAACTTTAAGACTTCTTTTTGAAATCATAATTAACCCCTTCTTTATGCTTTAGATATTAATTTTATTCTATATTCTTAATAAAATCAACTTTTTATAATTAATAAACTTACTCAAGATATTAAAAGAATTGACCGAATAAAATTTTAAAATATTTGCTTTAAAATCTTGAGTTTGTTTAAAGTTAATATTATAATGAAAGGGATATAAAATGAGAAAAGTGTCCTTAAAAACTTAAAATTAACCTTTTCAGGAGGTAGAAATGGCAAAGGAGCTTATTAAAAAGCCTGTTTTTAAATCAAGAGCCGAAATGTATAAAAAGCCAAAGTGGGAAAAATTTAAGGATAGCTATAAAGAATTTACAACAAACATAAAAAGAAATTTTCAGAAATTTTTAAATAAAATTCATGAAAAAGGTTCTCAGAAATTAACCTTGATGATAGTACCTCATTCTGAGAAGAGGATTATTAATATTCAGATTTCAAATTATATAATGTTTTTCTTTTCTGTTATGCTTATAGTTGTAGTAATTTCCTCTGTATTATCGATTTCTGATAATCAGGCTAATAGAAGAAAATTAATATTTCTTGAAACTGAAGCAAAGAATAATAAAGAGCTTATTTTAGAATATAAAAAAGCAATAGAAGGTTTCTCGAGGCGTTTTACCTCTTTTAAAGTTGATGTGAGTAAAGTCTTGAAGAAAGAAGAAGATACAAGAATTGAGAAAAAACTTGTAGAAATCGGCGATGAAAAATTAAAAGGTTTACCTAAAGAATTAAGTGAACTTGAAAAACTTAAGAAGGAACTACTTACACTTGAAAATGATATTTATAGAGTAGGGGTTTTTAAGAGCTCTTATGAAAGGCTCCTTAAAGAAATACCATCTTTATATCCTCTTCCTATGAAAGCATATATTTCATCATATTTTGGTTATAGAAGAGACCCTGTTTATACATGGACAAGAGAAATGCATTCAGGGCTTGATATGGTTGTGGTACCTGGTACTCCGATACTTGCAGCAGCAAATGGGGTTGTGAAATATGCTGGCTGGATGGGTGGATATGGTTGGATGGTTGAAATAGAGCATAAATATGGTTTTTCGACAAGATATGCCCATATGATGGGATTTAATAGTGGTATTTATGTAGGTGCTACTGTTAATAGAGGACAGGTTATTGGTTATGTTGGATCTACTGGAAAGTCAACAGGATATCATTTGCATTATGAAGTTAGAGTTGGTGGGCAACCTATAGACCCATTACCGTTTACTCAAATGATGCAATAAAAAATATTCAAAAATTGCGGGGGATAATGTGGCAGAAGTTAGCAATCAGAATGCTTTAGTTGATGAAAAATCAAGTAGTCAGGGAGATTTGCTTTCTAATAGTGTTATTGGTATTAAGAACTCCTTCAGTGGTGAATTCAGGGCCGATGGGCTTTTAAGAATTGATGGAGATTTTAAAGGGACTATAAGGAGCTCTGGAACGGTCCTCGTTGGAGAAAAGGGAAGGATTGTTGGTGATATTTATGCAAGATATGCAAGGATTGGTGGAAAGGTTAAGGGTAGCGTTTATTGCACTGAAAGGGTTGATATCTTGTCTACCGGTAAGATAATAGGGAATCTCTGGACAAGAAAGATAAAGGCAGAAGAGGGTATGGTATTCACTGGAGAAGCAAAAATCCTTGATAAGAAAGATATAGATGAGATTTTTCATCAGAATGTTATAAATGCTCCATCTATGTCTAAGGAATTTGAGTTTTAGTTGGCTTATAATATTTAGGAGAAAATATGTCTGATGCTTCGAGAGTGCTTGTTGGGAAAATAGAGAACGGCTATATAATTAAAGTTATTGGCAAAGGTACGATGGACTATTGCTCTGATCTTTTTATGTATTTAAGTGAGAAAATAGAAACAGAAAGTGTTGATGATATATATTTTGACCTTTCTTCATCAACCTATCTTGATAGTTCCTTTATAGGAGTCATTATATCAGTTCAGAAAAAATTAAAGAAAAAGTATAGAGAATCTGATGTTATTATTTTAAATCCTTCTGATAAAGTTAAAGATATTCTTGAAAATATGGGACTTCTTGAGGTGATTCCACTTCAGGAAGAGAATAAATTCAAAAATATCAATCTCAATGAAGAAATTCAGAAAAAACTTGAAAAGAACTATGAAAGTATAAAATTACTTCTTGAATCCCATCAGAATCTTATGGAGTTAAGTTCAGAAAATAGAAAGAGATTTGCCCTTGTTGAAGAACTTTTAAAGAAAGAACTTGAAAGGAATAAAAATGACTGAAATTCATCCTACAGCCATTCTTGGAGAAAATGTAAAACTTGGAGAAAATGTAAGGATTAAACCTTACACTGTAATAAATGGTAATGTTGAGATAGGTGATGGATGTGAAATAGGCCCACTTGTTCATATTACTGGCTGGGTTAAGATAGGCCAGAATGTTAAAGTTCATTCTTTTGCAGCCATTGGTGAACCACCTCAGGATTATTCCTTCAATGGAGAAGATGGCTTGATTGAAATTGGATCAAACTCCGTATTGAGAGAAGGGGTTACTGTCCACACTCCAGTTAATGGTGCTTCTGGAGAGAAAACTATAGTTGGTGAATCTTGCTTTCTTATGGCAAATAGCCATGTTGCTCACAATGCTAAACTTGGTAAAAATGTTGTTCTTGCGAATGGGTGTTTACTTGCTGGTTATGTCATTGTAGAAGACTATGTGTTTTTGTCTGGAAATGTTGCAGTACATCAGCATTGCAGAGTAGGAGAGTATTCTATAGCAGGTGGATTAACGAAGATAACGCAGGATGTCCCACCTTATTCAATGGCTGAAGGCGATCCAGCCAAACATTATGGGATAAATTCCATTGGACTTAAGAGAAGAAATATCGAGGTTGAAGATAGAAATATTATTAAAGAAGCATATAAAATATTTTATGACAGATCAAGGACAAGAACAGAATCTTTAAAAATTCTTGAAGAGACATTCCCGTCAAATAAGTATGTAAAACGCATTGTAGAGTTCATTAAATCTTCAAAAAGAGGTATCATTGATTCGCACTATGAGTAAAAAACTTTTTTTTTCTGCGGGGGAGATTTCTGGTGATATTCATGCTGCAAATCTTATGACAGCATTAAGGAAGCTTGATTCTTCAATTGAGTTTTTTGGCAATGGTGGAAGTAAAATGATTGAAGCTGGACTTAAGCCAGTATCAAAAGAAAATGTCACTTACAGTACTGTAGGACTCACCGATTCTTTAAGATTTATTAATATTCAGAAAGAAATATGGAAAAATACAGTTTCATTTCTTGAAAAGAATAAAGTTGATGCCGTTATTCTTGTAGATCATCAGGGGTTTAATATTCCTCTGGCATCTTTCTGTAAAAAAATGTCAATACCTGTGTATTATTATTTTCCACCTCATGTTTCTATATGGGGTAAATGGAATGCACCAAAACTTTCAAAAATAGTTAATGGGCTTTTCATACCTTATTATGATGATTACCTTGTTTATTCAAAATATACTGATAAAGCGTATTATTTTGGACATCCATTAGTTGAAAATATTTCAAATTTTAAACTTGAAGATGATTTTTTTGATAGATATGGAATTGATAAAAAAACAAATATAGTTGGGATTTTTCCGGGGAGTAGATTTCAGGAAATTGAAACATTAATGCCAGTAATGCTTAAGGCGGCAAAACTTTTGTCTCAAAAGTATGAACTTACTTTTTTAGTTTCAGTTGCTCATAAAGATTTTAAAATTTTGATAGAGAATTATGTAAAAGAATCAAACATAAGAAACATAAAAGTTTTAGACAATATGGCTTATTCTATAATGAGTGTTTCAAAATTTATTATAGCTTCATCAGGTACAACTACACTTGAAAGTGTTTTATTTGAAAAGCCTGTTATAATATGTTATAAAATTTCTCCACTTTCTTTTTTTATTGGAAAATTACTTGTAAAAGAAAAGATGATAGGACTTCCCAACATAATAATGAAGGAAAAATTTTTGCCAGAACTTTTACAACAGGATTGTAATGAAAACAGAATTTTTGAAGAGAGTGTTAATTTTTTAGAAGATAGAAATAAAGAAAATTTTCTTGAAAAAGTAAAAATTATTAAAGAAAAACTTGGTAAGCCTCCAATAGTAGAAAAAGTCGCACAACATATATTAAGAGAATTGTATGGGTAGAATACTTGCGATAGACTATGGAGAAAAAAATATAGGTCTTGCAATAACTGATGAATTACAGATAATAGCTTCCCCTCTTGATGTGTTAAAAAATGATGATAAATTTCTCGAAAATTTAAAAAAACTTCAGGATTATTATAAATTTGATACAGTTGTTATTGGCTATCCAGAAACACCAACTCCAAGAAAGTCTCAGGAGATAATAAAAGAATTCGGAGAAAAAATTAAAAATTTTCTTTCTACTGAAGTCATTTACTATAACGAGGCATTTACAACCGTTTATGCAAGAAATTTTTTATCCTCCTTGGGACAGAAAGAAAAAAAAATAAAAAAAATAGTAGATAAAATTGCTGCTCAAAAGATACTTGAAGATTATCTGAAAAATAAACCACAGAAAGGTGTGTGATTTTTTCCACACTTTGTAAAAACCAATCTTTTAAGTGAATCCATTTTTATGTCATTCAAAAAAATAAAAAATTTTCAATCTGGCATACTTTTTGCTAAATATTCTTTGTGGTTTTTATGAGGAAACAGAATACAATAAGTAAAGAGATACATTTTGAAGGTGTTGGTCTTCACAGTGGTGACAAGGTGAGGCTTACACTGAAACCTGCTCCAGTAAATACCGGGATTGTTTTCATTTATAATGACGGGAAGGTGAAAGAATTTTTACCTCTTTCAGTTGATTATGTTACAGATACGAAAAATAATATTACATTGAGCAATGGGCGTGCTCTTATTAAAACAATTGAGCATCTTACTTCTGCTTTGTTTGCAATGAAGGTTGACAATTGTTTGATTGAAGTAAGCGGGAAAGAGATTCCAGTAATGGATGGAAGCTCAAAACTTTTTGTTGATGGGATAATGGGCGCTGGTGTAATAGAGCAGGATGAATACAAGCCAGAGTTTGTTGTTATAAGTCCTATATGGGTGAGGAATGAGGATAAATTTATAGTACTTTTGCCATACAATGGGCTTAAAGTTAATTATACAATTTCATTTCCTAATTCTCCTATAGGCACACAGAACTATACATTTGAATTTTCAACAGAGAGTTATATCGATGAAATTTCAAAGGCTCGAACCTTTGGTTTTATCGAAGATATAGATAACTATACGAAGCAAGGGCTTATTCTTGGGGCTAATTTTGAAAATGTTCATGTGTTTAGCAAGAAAGAGAATAAATGTATTAATGGTTCTCGTTATGATGATGAGCCGGTGAGACATAAGGTTCTTGATATTCTTGGAGCTCTTGCGTTGTTACCTTTTGATCTGAAAGGATATATTATATCCTACAAAGGTGGACATCAGATAGATGTAATGTTTGCAAGAAAGGTTATAGAATACTATAACTCTGATTTTAAAGAAGTTAAGCCAGCGGATAGAAAAAGTGCGAGAACTTTTCTTTTCGACTTTCTTGATAACAATATTCAGTAGGAAAACTCCTTCTCTATAAAAATCATCCTCAACCGTTTCCCCGACCTACCCCCTATCAGGTCGGGGAAAATTTTTTTATCATAAAAATTTCATTTTTTTTAAATTTTTAAGTAAAATAAATATGAAGAGGATGGAGGTGCTTTATGTATAGAGTGTTAGTTTTGTTAACGTTAACGATATTTTCTTTTTATAGCTGCGATGTAGCAGTTAGTGGTTCTGGAGGAGGTGGTGGTGTAGGAGTAGTTGAGAGAGAGCTACCTTCTACAAACAACGATTCTTACACACCGGGTACAGGTTATAATCTTATCTGGAGTGATGAGTTCAACGATAATGCTATCGATTTGAGTAAGTGGAGTTATGAGACGAAGGCTACTGGATGGAGTCAGAGCTGGAATAATGAGCTACAAAATTATACTGATAATGGGACAGGTGGGCCTAATGCATTTATAACTAACGGTATGCTTGTGATAAAGGCTATAAAAGTTAACAATTTAAATACTTATGATTCTTATACTTCAGCAAGAATGGTTACGAAAGGTAAATTTTCTTTTCAGTACGGTAAGATTGCAGCAAGGATAGCTTTACCATACGGTAAAGGAATATGGCCAGCATTCTGGATGCTTGGGAATAATTACACATGGCCAGCTTCTGGTGAGATTGATATAATGGAACAGCTTGGACATGAATCAAATAAAGTTTATGGTACAGTGCATTGGGATGATGGTGGACATAAACAATATGGAACTAATACATTAATATCAAATCCACTTGAGTTCCATATTTATGAAGCTGAATGGACGAGTAATCAGATAAAGATTGGAGTGGATGGTAATTTTTATTTTACATTTGATATAACAGGAGCTACAAAAACAGAATTTCATCAGCCATATTACATACTTCTCAACCTTGCAGTGGGTGGAAACTGGCCGGGTTATCCAGATGCCACTACTGTATTTCCTCAGTATATGTTTGTTGATTGGGTGAGGGTATATCAGAAATAAATTTTTTCAGGAGGTGCATTGTGAAAAATATTTTGGGCCTAATTTTGCTTTTTCTTATGGGTTGTAGTTTGCAGACAACTCTCTCTGATAGTAGTTCCTCAAGTTCTTTAAGTTCTTCTTCAAGTTCGAGTTCATCGGGTCCTACATTACCAAGTACAAACGGAGGTAGCTTTAATCCCGGAACAGGCTATAATCTTGTGTGGAGCGATGAATTCAACGGTAACGTTATCGACTTAAACAACTGGAGTTATGATACTGGAGCTACGGGATGGGGTAACAATGAGTGGCAGAATTACACTTATAATGGAACAGGCGGAGAGAATGCTTACGTTACTAATGGAATGCTTGTTATCAAAGCTATTAAGGTAGGTGGACTAACGCTTGGTGGTTTTACATCAGCAAGACTGAAAACTCAGGGTAAAAAGTTCTGGAAATATGGAGTATTTGCTGCAAGGATAGCTTTGCCTCAAGGAGGAAAGGGTATATGGCCTGCTTTCTGGATGCTTGGGACAAATATTACAACTGTAGGATGGCCATCCTGTGGTGAGATTGACATAATGGAGTGGCTGGGACATCAGGCTTATACAGTCTATGGTACATTACATTGGGATGAAAATGGGCATGCTTCTTATGGACTTAGCAAATCTATTACAGCTTATCAGAGTTTTCATATTTATCATGCTGAATGGACTTCAACTTATATTAAAATAGGGGTTGATGGTGTTTATTATTATACGATGGACATTACAACTGCTGGCACAACAGAATTTCATAATCCATTTTTTATCATACTTAACCTTGCCATTGGTGGAAACTGGCCGGGTTATCCAGATGCCACTGTTCCATTCCCGCAATATTTGTATGTTGATTGGGTGAGGGTATATCAGAAATAAAAAAGCGTGGTTTTTACCACGCTTTTTTATTTATTAAATCTTCTATGGAAATATAAAGTATCATATTCTCAAGTTTTTGACAGAAGACATTTACTATAAAAGATGCTTTTTCAAATTCTTCAATTGTAAATATTTCATCTGACTTTTTTTCAGAGAGATTTACAACACCAAATGTTTTACCAATAATTTTTATAGGAATAATCATAAAAGATTTTTTATTATAATAGTCTTTGTTTTTTCGACCTATTACAGGGTGGGTTTCTATATTTGTTACATAAAGTCTTTTGCCATTTTTAAAGACAAAATTGGATATTGGATTTTCATCAATATAATCTTTTAAATTGAAATCAGTTTTCTGATATATAAATAATTTTTCTTTTTTAAAGTCATAAAATTCTATTGAAATTCTCTCTGCTGAGGTGGTTTTCTTTAATATTTTAAATAAATTGTTGAAAAGTTCGTTAATATTTTTTGATTCTAAAATTTTTTCTATCTCAAGCTCACTTTCTTTTATTTCGATTTGTTTTTCACTTTTTATTTCTGGGATTATTTTTTTTAAACTTTCTATTTCTTTTGTTATGTTTGATAAATCTATCTTTTCAGATTTTTCTTTATTTCCTGTCCACCATAGAAATACTATAGAAGAAATTAAAAAAAGTGTAAACAACGTCAATTTTATTTGAAATATTGAGAATTTAAACATTTCTGTATTTCTCGGTAAATTTGTAAATTCAAGATATAAGATATAAATCCACAAGCATATAAACAAAATAATTAATACATCTAACAAAATGATAAAAAATTTTTTAAGAAAATTCATAATTACTCCATATAGTGAATTACATCTTCACAAAGATAGAAAGTTATTCGTTTGTCAATTTCAACTGCATGTGAAGCCTCTGATGACAGTTTTGAAGTTGAAACAATCACGGCTCTATTAACTTTCATATCCTTCATTACTGAAATAATGTTTGTTAAAGATATATAGCCTATTGCTTCTTTCCATCTTCTGAAGCAAAATAAAACTCTGTTTGAAGTTTGATATTTCTCAACACAGAGGAAATCGACTGCCTGTCCCTCTGCAGAGGCTACAGGGTCTGTTTTTACATTCTGATTGATTATTTTAAAGCCCATCTTTTCAGCAAGATCCCTTGCAAAATTCAAAAATGTCGGTATATCCATTGAATGAATTTTTTCACAAATATCTTCAGCTTCTTCTTCCTCTGGCTTCGGTTGTTCTTTTTCGACTGGCTTTTTTTCTGTTTTTTGTTTTAAGAAATTTAACTTACCTTCAGTATATTTTTCTATGATTATGGTTGGGTCAAATCTATTTATAACCTTGGGGCCAAAGAATTCCCAGAGGGTTTCTTTATTTACAAAATTCCATTTCCAGCTTGCGAATATTTGTTCTATTTCTTTTGATGCCTGTGTGGCTTTAGCCTCGAGTTCTGAAAATTCTATTTCATCTTTGAAAGGCCTTTTTTCGGCATAAAGCTGAAGTTCCTTTTCTACTTTGTATTTACTTAAAATAGATGTAATTTCATATAGGTGGCTCTGGTTTTTTTTGTCTTCCTCTGTGATTTCACTTTGTTTGGATTTGAATGAAATAGATTTACTTAAGATTTCAAGTGCTATATCATAATATTTTTGTTGAATTCTGAAAAAGAATGTTGCCATAGTAATATCTTCTTTGAAGGGATTGTCTGGAATGTTGTTGTTTATGTTTTCCATTTGAGTAATTAAATCTTTTACAATTTCAAAATTATTTTCGCTCAAATAGATCAAATATAGCATTTTTATAAGGAAAAAAAGCTCCTTTATATCCATTATTTCTTTGAATTTATTTGCTGTTTCTTCGATGACTTCTTTTGCCTTAGCCATATAGCCTAACCTTAAATTATTATACGCAAAGAGAACCTTTTTTCTATAATCTTTATCATCAAGTCTTACAGAGGCTTCAAGAAGTGGATTTGCCTCTTCCCATTTGTCAATCATAAGATAACAAAATCCATAGTCTTTTAAAAATTCTGGATGATTTTTGTATGAATTGAGTGCCTTTTCAAAAAATGGCAAAGCTCTATAGAAAAATTTTTGTGAATATATGATCGAGGCTATATTATACAAAACTTCTTTTGAAGAGGAAAGCATATTAAATGCCTGCATTAAATAATCCAGAGCTTCCTGTTCACGACCGATTTTTCTATATAAAAGTCCTACTCTCTTGTATAACTCAAAAATGGAGAAGTATTTTGATTCTTTTCCTATTTCAATCAACTTTGTATAATATCCAATAGCTTCAGGATAAAGCTGTTTTTCTTCATTAATGTTTCCAAGATGCCATAAGGTGTCAATATCGTTTGGGTTTTTTCTTAAAGAGTCCATAAAAATTTCAAGGGCTGTGTCAAGATCGCCAGTTTTTACAGCTCTTTCAGCTCTTTTAATCTTTACTTCCCTGAAAGAGTAGAATAGATAATAGCCTATGAAAAATGCTAATACTATTACTATTATGACAAATTCCATATTTTTAACTCCAAAAATGATTAATTATATTATCGGAATAAAAGATATTTTTTTAAAAAACTCTAATTATTAATTCTGTTGAATATTTTTGAAAAATGTCTTAAAATATTAAGATGATTTTACAATGAAAAAGGGGATAGAGTATGAATATATTTTCAGCTATCAGAGATGCTTTTATCAATGATTTAGCAATAGATCTCGGGACAGCCAATACCCTGATCTATGTAAGAGGAAAAGGTATAGTTTTGTCAGAGCCTTCTGTGGTTGCAATCCAGACTGGAACTGGAAAGGTTATGGCTGTTGGAAGAGAAGCTAAAAATATGCTTGGTAAGACACCGGGAGATATAGTTGCTATAAGACCGATGAGAGAAGGTGTTATAGCCGACTTTGAAGTTGTTGGAAAGATGTTGAAATATTTTATAACCAAAAGTCAGACAACTAGAAAATTGGTTCACCCGAGAGTTGTTATAGGAGTTCCAACCGGTGTAACAGAAGTAGAAAAAAGGGCTGTAAAAGAATCAGTTGAACAGGCAGGTGCAACAAAAAGTTATCTTATAGAAGCTCCAAAAGCAGCAGCACTTGGAGCAAATATTCCTATAGATGAACCAGCTGGACACATGATTATAGATATAGGTGGAGGAACGACAGAAGTTGCAGTTCTTTCTCTTGGTGGTATAGTGATATCCAATTCTATAAGAGTTGGTGGAGATAAGTTTGATGAAGCGATAATGGCTCATTTAAAGAAGTATCACAACCTTGTAATAGGTGAAAGAACGGCAGAAGAGCTAAAGATAAAGATAGGTAGTGCTTACCCACTCAAGACCGTAGAAACTATGGAAATAAAAGGTAGAGATGCTATAAGCGGTCTTCCGAGAGTTTTAAAGATTGATAGTGTGGAAGTAAGAGAGGCTTTACAGGAAACGGTTAATAAAGTTCTTGAAGCTGTAAGGCAGACTCTTGACCAGACACCACCAGAGCTTGCTTCTGATATTATTGAAAGAGGTATTGTGATGGCAGGTGGAGGATCATTATTAAGAGGGCTTCCGAAATTTATATCAAAGAATACTGGTGTGCCTGTATTTCTTGCTGAAAATCCGTTAACCTGTGATGTTCTTGGGGCTGGTAAATTTTTAGAGCAGATTAGAAAATATGAAAGTCAGTATGTTGAGTAATTTTTATGCAATTTTTGTATTTTTACAAAAATAAGAAGACTTTCACTTTAATTATTCTTTTAATTTTATCTTTTGGGCTGATGTTTTTTAACGTGAAAATTTCTTTTGTGCAGATAAGGAATGTTCTATTCTTTATCGTCTATCCTTTTGAGACGGCAATTTCATGGGTAGGAAATTCTTTTGTTAAAATGGTTTCTTCTTTTAAAGAGGTTGAGGAGCTTGAAAGAGAACTTTCTTTGACAAAAGAAAGACTCACAAAGTATCAGGAATTTCTTACAATGTATGAGCAACTTCTCAAGGAAAATGAGGAGTTAAGGCAGGCTCTTGAGATAAAGAACTCTTTTTCAGTTAAGTCTATATATGCGAAAGTTGTATTCAGAGACCCATCTTTTTTAAACCAGACTTTAATAATCAATAAAGGTTCTGTCCATGGTATAAAAGTTAATATGAGTGTTGTTTCTTATGATGAATCTGGTAATAGCTATCTTGTTGGAAAAACCATAGAAGTTTCTCCTTTTTCTTCAAAGGTAAAGGTTTTGAATGCCGCAGATTTTTATCTTGGAGTTATTTTTGAAAAGAATAAATATATCGGTATAATGAAAGGAAGTGGAAGTTTTAACAATTGTGTGGTAAACTATGTTCCTGTTGATGCTCCAATAGAAATAGGTGAGGGTGTTTTGACGAGTGGTGAAAGTGATATATTTCCACCTAACATAAGAGTTGGTAAAGTTATAGCAAGTGGTAGCTCTTTAAGTGATAAATTTTTCAGAAAAATTTATATTAAACCATTGCTGGTTTACTCCAAAGTGAAGGATGTTTTTGTCTTACTATGGCAACCAGAAATGGAAATACTTGAGAAAAAGGTAGAATATAAAGAATGAAGAACCAGTTTTTGTTTTATTTGAAATACGCTGTTATAATTATAATCTTTGTTGCATTGCAGGCGAGTAATGTATTGGCAATCTTTGATATTTCTCCAGATATAATTCTTATAGTTGTCATACTCCATACTCTTTATTTTGGGGATTATCCCGGTATGTTCTTTGGTTTTTTTATGGGGCTTTTTATCGATAGTATGTCTGGGACACTTTTAGGAACTAATGCTTTTGTTTTTACTTTTCTTTCCTCTTTTCTTGGTTTGTATAGGAAGTATATTTTTGTTTCTGATTTGTTTTCTTTTATAATTTTCATAATTATTGCTACAATAATAAAATATGCACTCTATTCAATTCTTTATCTTATTTTTGAAATAGAACTTTTCAATTTTTATCTCTTAATTAAACTTGCTGGAGAAATATTTTATAATTCTTTTGTTAGCCTTCCATTATTTTTTCTTATGCCTTTTATTTACAGAAGAAAAAATATTTTGTATTAAATTATTTGAAAATTTTTAATAATGGGTGTATTTTATAACTGGAGGCTTTTATGAAATATTTACTTTTATTATTATTTATTTTTAGTGGGTTATCGTTTTCAGAGACAACAAAAATTATAAAAAATAAAAATGATTTTGATGGGAAAACTTATGAAACAATTTTTTCAAAAGGTGATAATTTTTTTGAAAAGTTGAAGATATATAAGGCTTTGACACATTATGACTATAAGAATGAAATAGTGATGGTAGAATATTTCTTTACAAAAGATTTTGTTGATCAGAAGAATTATGAAAGAAAAATAGAGTATTATGGTAAAAATAAAAAGGTTAATAAAGCTGAATTTTTTTACACAAAAAAATATGCTGATGAGAAGGGACTTTACAAAGTTATAGATATAATCAATGAAAATGGTGAGGTTGTTCAGGTTTTGTTCTTTTATACTGATAGATTTGTTTCAAAATATGGCTTTTCAAATTGTATAATGTATCTTGCAAAAGGATATATTACAAAAATTGAGTATAATTATACAGATGATTTTGCTAAAAAATACGGTTATAAAGTCAGAGAAGATCAATATGTTTATGATGCAGAAGGAAATAGAAAAGTCGTGGCAACTATACTTTATAGCAATGAGGGTAAAGAAGTCAATAGAATAGAAAATCCAAAAGATATTTTTGAACCAGAAAGATAGTTGACTTTTTTTGTAGAGTATTACAAAATAATATCTTCCTTGATTTTTGAGGGGGATATTGTGAAAAATTATGAAACTCTATTTCTTATAAACTATGGTTTGTATGTTGTTAGCTCGATTTCTAAATCGGGCAAGCCTAATGGTTTTATAGCCAATGCATTTACGCAGGTCAATTCAGAACCACCTACATTTGCACTTGTTGTTAACAAAAATAATTTTACGCATAGTTTGATTGAAGAAAGTGGACTTTTTTCACTTTCGATACTATCAATTAACACTCCTTTGAGTTTTATTGGGCATTTTGGCTTTAAGACAGGTAAAGAAATTGACAAATTTGCAAATATTAAGTATATTAATTCTGAACTGGGTGTGCCTGTAGTAATAGATAATACAGTGGGTTATATTGTTTCGCAGGTCTTTAAGACAGTTGATATGGGTTCACATACTATATTTATTGGGGATTTAAAAGAATCTGTGACATTGAGTGAAGAAGAGCCTTTAACATATCTATACTACAGAAAGGTTAAGAAAGGTACTACTTCAAAGAATGCACCCACCTATATTTCAAAAGATAAAGTGGAGGGTAATAAAATGGAAAAATATGTTTGTAAAGTTTGTGGTTATGTATATGATCCAGCTGTTGGTGATCCAGATTCAGGTATAAACCCTGGGACACCGTTTGATAAACTTCCAGATGATTGGGTATGTCCAATATGTGGAGCTGGAAAGGATCAATTTGAAAAAGAATAAGGATGTAGTATGGCTTATCGAAAACTTGTAGACAACGTTTTTGAAGTTGGTGCAGTTGATTGGAATAGACGAAGTTTTGATGAGCTTGTTCCTCTTCATGAGGGAACAAGTTATAATTCATATCTTATAATCGGAAGTGAAAAGGTAGCTTTGATTGATACTGTTGACCCCAAAATGCTTGGTGTTTTAGTTGACAATCTTAAAGAAGCGGGAATAAAAAAAATTGACTACATTATCTCAAACCATGCAGAACAGGATCATTCAGGATCAATTCCACATATTTTGAAGTTGTTCCCGGATTCAAAAGTTGTGACAAATCCGAAATGTAAGGCTTTTTTGCAGGATCTATTACTTATAAAAGAAGAAGATTTCATAACCGTGAATGATAGTGATAAACTATCACTTGGGGATAAAACTTTAAGATTTATTATTTTCCCTTGGGTTCATTGGCCTGAAACAATGTTAACTTATCTTGAAGAGGACAAAATACTCTTTTCCTGTGATTTGTTTGGGTCTCACGTGGCAGATTCAAGGCTTTTTGCAACAAAAGAGGATGAGATTCTTGTTTATGAAGGGGCTTTGAGATATTTTTCTGAAATTATGTATCCATTCAGAGACAATATCAGGAGTCAATTTCAAAAGGTTTTAGATCTTGATATCAGGTATATTGCTCCATCACATGGGCAGGTTTATGAGGATCCAGAGTTTATAATTAATTGTTATAAAGAATGGACATCACCTGATGTCAAAAATAAAACTGTAATAGTATACAACTCAATGCATGGTAGCACTGAAAAAATGGTTGAATTTTTAACTTCTGAATTAACAAAGAGAAATATATCAGTTTTGCCTTTCCATCTTTCTGTAACTGATATTGGAAGGCTTGCGATGGAAATTACGGATGCCGCTACTGTCATAGTGGGATCTTCTCAGGTTCTTGGTGGAATGCATCCATCTGTTGCCTATGCTGTATATTTTTACAACCTTTTAAGGCCGAAAACAAAGTTTGTCTCTGTGATTGGTTCGTTTGGCTGGGGTGGTAAGATGCTTGAGCAGATTCAAAATATGCTTTATAATCTCAAAGCCGAGTTTATACCACCAGTCATAGCAAAAGGTTATCCTAAGGAAGAGGATTTTAAGAATCTTGAAAAACTTGCGGATAATATTTTTGAAAACCATAAGAAGATTGGGGTTTTGAAATAAAGTTTTGTGGCTTTGGTAAGCTTGACCACCAACTTCTTGAAAATGAATGGAGTTTTTGAGTGGCTTAATGTTATATTAAAGAAATTTTGTTTTTGTAAATAAGAGCCTGCTGAGTTTAACGGAGCGAACTTGTCTGGTAGACTGAGAAAGGTCTTTTTGATAAACGAAATGATAATGCTTTTTTGAGGAAAACAGACTTGCTTATGGGAGTGGTAATAGAGTAGCAAAGCTTGAAATATTTCGTGGAGGTATCAATAATATTCATCCGTTTTCCATTTCAGAGGATTATTGATTATATATTTTCTGATATTATTTAACTCTTTTTCGATACGAATAATATGTTCGTAATAATTTCGTTGCCAGACTGGAATACCGGGTGTCTGGCGTAATAAATTTATTTCTTTGGCCGAATTCATCTTGAAGCGTCCAACTATTTTAGGTATTGTCATTTTACGACGTATTTTGGGGGATTCAATATCTTCTTGAATTTTGGATAATTCAGGTTGGGAAGGTTGGGGAAATTCGGGTTGGGAAGGTTGGAGCAATTCATGAATTGCCCCAACCTTCCCAACGATTTCATTTATTATAACTATCCCATGAAAATGATTGGGCATTATTACAAATTCATCTAAGGAAACGTCTGGAAAATGAGATGGGATTTCAAGCCAGTATTTTTGTGCAATTTTGCCATAATCATTTAACTGGATTTGTCCATTGGTGATGGTGCCAAATAGATTTTCGCGGTTCTTTACGCAGAGAGTAATGAAATATGTCCCTGGTTGTGAATAGTTATAATTTTTTAATCTTATGGATCTTCGATGATGGATTTCTGGGTTGTATTTCATTTTTGCAAACTCCTTATTTTCTTTTAGTTTTTTTCTTGCCAATAGTTATGATTAAAATTTCGTTAGAACGTGTCGGGGCAATTCATGAATTGCCCCGACCGAAGAAAATTCATGAATTGTCCCAACGGTATCTAAAAGTAAGACCAAAACTTAAGTCCAGTCCATATATCCAAAGAATATCGAAACTATCATCTTTTGGCTAATAATCGAGCTTAATTTTTTTAGGTAAAAATTCTTTAAGTTTATTTAAAATTTCATCTTTTTCTAATAGTCTATTATATTTAATTTTATTTTCCTCAATGAGATCAAGAACTGCTCTTATTTTTTCTCTTATTTTCTTTCTTTTTCTGTAAGGTTTAAAATTATTTATGCAATAAATCCATAAATTATATAGAAAACTATGAATTTTCTCAAAATCATATTCATCAAATATTTTTCTTAGAAGACCATTTTTGTAGTCTATTTTTTCAACATCATTAAAATATTGTAAAATTATATGGTCAATTGTTGTAAAACTTATTACGTTTGTTTTGTAGTCATAATCAAGGGCTTTTTCATAATTTTCCTTCATAAGAAGGTATATAGTTGGATGTGGGGCTTTATTGTTGAAAAGATAATTTGTCATAAAAGAATCCCAGAGTTCATAGTCATCGTTTAAAATTTCCTTTACTTTATTTTTTGTCCATTTTTCTTCTAGAAAATAAAAAGGCAAAATATTAATACCAAATGTTTTATAGAAGTTAATTAGCTTTTTCTTAAATATAATGTTAAATCTATTTATTATTTCTTTTTCAAGGCTTGCATTATTAATTTTATTTCTTTGTCTTAAGATCTTATGTCTTATTCCCAGAACCAAAAGGGATTGTATAGTTTGTTCAACGGGATTTACAATGAGAGAGTCATTATTAAAACAATCTGTGTCAAATGTTAACAATTTATCTATTATTAAAAGCATTAGTTTAATTGCTTTGATAAGATAAGTTTTAGAAAAACCTTTGAGAATTTTAACATTTTGAGTAATAATAAAATTGTTTATAGTTTCGAGTATTGTGTAGTATTTTGAATTTTCAGTATTTTTAACTAAGTCATACTTTTCTGTCCAGAAATCAGTTGAATTAATATAATCTATTAAAAAATCAAAGATTTTATTTAAATTAATTTTTCTTTTGTTGTCTAAATAATAGATTATAAGAGAATATACTATTTTGTTTACATATAGATATGGAGATTTAAGAAAAGGGTTTAAATTTTTTATGAATTTTTCTGGATTTTCGCATACTGTTTCTTCTAAGACTTCCAAAAATTTTCGAACCTCATCTTTATCTGGTTTAAAGATGAGAAAAAATTTTGCCAGTTCTTCGTTTGATGTTTCTAATAAGTTGTTTTTTGTTAACTTCATTTTGATTATAATAATTCCTCTTGGTTGAACAGTCAAAGTTATAAAACTTACACACTCTTAAACTCTACACCTGCATCTTTAAATTGCAGTACTGTATTGGTTTTTAGCTGATCATTGCCATTAAAAATTTTATCAAGAGCAATGACCTTCTGTGGTTTGAGTTTTATTATTTCATCAACCATTTCTTTGTTTATTTCTTCTAACAAAAGCACAAGTTCATTTTCATTTATTACATAAAAGCTATTTTTCTTCTCCATCTTATCTGTGAGTTTTTTTCCGTTTTTAAGTATCAGTTCATATAGTAAATTTTCAGTTTTTGCATCGGATTTTACATTTTCAGTAAATTCAAGCACCGCTTGCTTTATTTCTTCCGCATTTTCGGGTCTAAACGGTCGCCACTGTTTGAAGTTGCTTTCATCAAGTTTGAAGACTTTAAAACCTAAATCTAATTTTTTTGTTTCTGTTTGTTCAAGAGGTAGTTCGCCATCTTTTTTCTTTTGTTCTTCATTCAGTTCTTCCTGTATTTTTTTTGCAGCTCTTCTTATTCTTTCTTTAGCAATATCGGCAATGGTTTTGTATCCGGCTTTGTATGCTTCGCTTTCGGGATCAGTTGGTTCGGGTAGCTGAACAAGAATAAACTTGCGGTTGCCACCATCTTCTTTGTTAAGCTCCATTACCGCATGAGCTGTGGTGCCAGAACCGGCGAAGAAGTCGAGGATGATGTCGGAATCTAATGAATTTGTTCCTAAATAAAGCAATTTTTTTATTAATTCTGGTGATTTAGGATAATCTACTAAATTTTTATTTTCGAATAATTCTTTTACTTTTTCTGTTCCAATTTCTGTAACTATTTTTTTTTCATCTATTACAGATCTTATCATTTTAGTATCTTTCCTATATTTTTCAACTATTTGATATTCACCATCGGATATTTTTTTACCTACTAAATTAATGTTTAGGTTTTCTTTTGCCTTTTCTTTTCCCCACCTCCATACTGTTTGTATACCATTAGAAATTTTTGGGTATACTTCAATATAATATTTTTCACTTTTTTCTAAAGAAATTTTATAAAATCCATTTTCGTCCAATTCATCAGGATTTAAATAAAAAGCATAATATAAATTTGGACGATTATTTATGTTAAATCTAACATTTCTATTTCTTAATTCTCTAACTTCAAATCCTCCTAAGTCATCTTTATAAGGAAATTTATAATCTCCATTTTCATTCGTTTTAGGTATTTCATTAATTACGGTATTCTCAGATTTTTGATAAACTAAAATATATTCGTGAGTTCTCGCAACACCACCATAATCTCTACCACTTCTATTTGTAACTGCAATTACCTGAGCTACAAAATTCTCCTCTCCAAAAATCTCATCCATTATTAGCCGTAGGTTGTGTACTTCGTTGTCGTCGATGCTTACAAAGATAACGCCGTCGTCACGCAGCAGGTTTCGGGCAAGAAAGAGGCGGGGATACATCATATTAAGCCAGTTGGAGTGATACTGGCCGTTTTCTTTTGTATTGCGGAAAAGCCCGGCTCTGGTAGCATTACCGTTTTCGTCTACATCGCCAACTTTTTTGCGGTATTCGGCAAGGGTTTCAGAATAGTCGTCTTTGTAAATAAAATCGTTGCCGGTATTGTAAGGCGGGTCAATGTATATCATTTTAATCTTACCAAAGTAAGATTTTTGAAGTATTTTCAATACTTCCAGATTATCACCTTCGATAAAAAGATTTTCGGTGGCATCGAAGTTTACACTTTCTTCCCGACAGGGTTTAAGGGTGTTGTAGGTAGGAGTTTGTAATAGTCTTATAGCATCGGTTTTTCCTGCCCAGCTCAGATGATAGCGTTCGTTGCGGAATTCAATATTATCTTCAAAAAATACGCGTAATTTTTCCCAGTCAAGTTTATCTTCGGTAAAACAGTGAGGTATAATTTCTTTGAGTTTTTGTAAAGTTTCTTGTTTTATGTTTAAACTTTGTCCGTTCATAAAATTCTCCAAAATTTATGAATTAAACCAAATTTCTTTTATTTCATTTGCTAATTTGTTGGTTCTTTCGATAATTTTATTTTCATTCCATATTTTATCACCATTTTCAAAAGGTGTAATTATATCATCTCTTGTTATTGACAACGATGCGTAATCTTTCATACCTTTTTTTCTTCCTTCACCAATTATTTTTTTCTCATATGATTGATTGCTTAAAGATGAATTTAAACTTGATTTGAGCAATGTCATATTACCAAGCCAATAAATTTTTTCATTTCTATCTTTCTGCTGTTGTTCAAATGTTAAATTTCTATCAGGATGGGGCACATTATCAAAACTCCAGTTTTCTTCCCAATTTTGTGGCATTATATGTTCAAGCGAATAGTTATATTTTAATTCTTTAATATCATATTTATTATCTCTTATTCTCCGGTAAAGTTCAATCCAAAATAAGATTAACGAGGCATTCTTATTATTAATTTTATGTAAAGATTCAATAATATCGTTCCATGAAAACTCATTTAACTTTTGGTCTATTAAATCATTATTGTTGATAAATTGTTTGCATAATTTATTATAATTCTTTGTATTCTCTTTTTTTGTTAACATATTTAAAACGATAAATTTTTCTAACTTTTTAAATATTAAATTTCTATTCTCCTCTTCTTTATTTTTAAATAAATAAATAATAAAAGGGTGGAATGTAGATATTTCTAATTCATCTAAAATATGAAGTAACCTTATAAAATCGTTGTTAAAAGAGAATAGATAAGATTTATCAAAGTTAACAATTTTTTCTTTGTAAATATTAGCATAATCAATTATTTCTTTAATAAAGTCTTTTAAATCATCAATCGAATTTATATTATTAATTTGTTTTTTATATAACTTAGATAGTTCAGTCAAGCTATGTTTATCCGGATCATAAAAACCCTTAATAACTCCTACACAATGGAGCAAAATTTCAATATTATCACGTTTTAATCTACCGGTTGTTCTTTCAGTGCTCCAGTAGTCTAAAGTATCTTTATCTTTTAAAAAAGTATTTTGCCATGTCTCATTATAAAGCTCTAAGGCGATTTCTTTGTTGCTTAATTCAATTGCCCTTTTAAATAAAGAATTTTTTACAATTTCGGCAATTGTTAATCTTACTCCTGCAGTATTGAGCGTATCAAAAATTGATTGTTCATCATCTTTTTCATCTAAATCAATTACAACGAGCATTTTGTTTTCTGTATCAAGAAGTTTATTTAAAAGCTTTGTTTTATCATAATTATTTGATGATAGTTTTTCAATAAAATATTTATAGCATTGCAGGATTCGATGGCTATTTTCGTTTATATCATTTATATCATTATTGCCTAATGAACCATTAATAACTTTTTCATAAGCATCTTTATCTACATGTGAATGTTTTATTCTTATTTCGCTTTCTTTAACTGTATAATCCCTTTTGTATTTTAATATTTCAAGAACATTATTCTTAAAATTTTCTTTAATCTCGTCCGGGAAAGAATCTAACAGTGCTTTAAGTAAAATACTTAATGTAGTTAATCTTTGTTGTCCATCAATAACTTCAAGTTGTTTTGATTTACCGGTTAATGAAGGAAGTTGCTTTAAAATAATTGCCCCCAAAAAATTTTGAGATTTTTCTTCATTAGAAAGTTCATCAAGAAGATCTTGCCAGTTTTCTTCTGTCCAAACATAGGATCTTTGAAAAAAAGGTATTATTACTTCGCCTTCCATTGTTAAAAATTTTAAGCTTTTTGCTTCTGCTTTCATAAAAAAACCTCATTTATAATGTTTTATTTAAGTCAAATCTCTTACACTTTTTACCACCCTATATTCAACCTCATCGAAAACATCATAATGCTTTTGTCCACATTTAATCTTAATTTGTTCATCGGGATGCAGTTTTGAAATATCGGGTTTGTCGCCACCAGTATCTTTTGTCTCGGCAACAAAGTATATTTTCTTTTCGTTTTTAAGCACCACAGCCCAGTCGGGGTTATAGTTACCGATAGGAGTTGGGATTTTAAACCACGAAGGCAACTTAAAATAAAACTCCACCTGTTCGCTCGTTTCGCAATCCTTTGCAAACTGACTTTCTACATTTGAATCAAGTGGAATGTAATTTTCATAAATTGTTTTGTCTGGATTTTGGACTTTGTAAAGCAAATTATCCAGATAGCTTTCTAGTTCCTGAGCTTTAAAAAGCCGCATTTCGTAAAAATCGTTTCCAATTTTTTCGTATTTAATTCCATCTACCATCAGGTCGATAAGCGTTTTTTTGATCACCGAAACACATTGGTCGCAAAAATACTGTGGGTTGATGAAAAAATCTTTCCATCGGTTTGCCTTGTCAAGAATTTGGATTATCGTATTGCGGGTGAGTTTAGTTTTTTGCTGTATGTATTCAATAATGTCGGGAAGTAGCCAGAAATGTTTATTATCGTAAATTTCTTTTCTTTCGCTTACTAGTGAAGTATCAATTCCTTTCGTTGTAATATCGATTTTTACTTTTGTCGATCGAATAATAGGAGAATCTACTTTTGGCAATAGACCTATAGTTTTTGATGCTTTTTCTATTAGTTCATTCGTATCATACTCCACTGAATAGCGAGTTTTGTGTTTGATTTTTTCCCATATTTCAAGAAATTTTGGGTCAGCTTCAAAGCCCTTACGGTATTTTATCTCAACACGCTGACGCTTATTTTTAATTCTTCCCTCAAATTTAACACCACATTCTTCTTCTATTTCGGTTTGAAGTTTTTTTGCAAAAGTTTCATAAGATTCATTTGCTATAACAGTAAGTCGGTTTATATTTTTATCATAGATTCTGTAACCTTCCTGGTTTACTGCAAGACGCAGTCCTCTTCCTATTTCCTGTCGTTTTTTTAGTTCTGATTTTGTTTCGTTAAGCGTACAGATCTGAAATACATTGGGATTGTCCCAACCTTCGCGAAGGGCGGTATGTGAAAATATAAAACGTAGAGGATTTTGTAAGTCCAGAAGTTTTTCTTTGTCTTTCATAATTAAGTCGTAAGTGTTCAGGTCATCTTCACTTTCGCCTTTTGTATCTTTTAGTCGTCCTTTTTTGTCCTGCGAAAAATAGCCATTGTGAATTTTATCAAAATCAATAATTCCATCGGGATGAAATTTTTGCTTTAGGTCCTTATATTCTGACTTATTGATATATTCTGTATAAATTTCTTCAAACCATTGAGCAATTTTGCCTTTTTGGATGCTCCCATCTTCAGCATAACTTCTATAATTAGCAACTCTATCAATAAAAAAGAGCGAAAGAACTTTTATTCCTTGATTTAATAATTTTAATTCTTTTTTGAAGTGCTCTTCGATAGTTCGTTCTATTTGAAAACGCATCAATTCTTCTGTGAGTCCACCACTTGTCATACCACTTGAGAGAACTTTTCCACTAGAAAATTTTATGGTTTGATGAGTTACATCAATTTCTTCAATGATAAAACCTTCTTTGTATAAGTTATAATAATTGGAGAGTTTATATAAATCATCACCAACTTTTGTAATAATACTCTTCTTTTTTATTCCATCATTATCGTTGTAATAGATTGTAAGTTTTGCAGTAATTTTTGTTTTTTGTGATTTTATTTCTTCCACAGCGATATATGCATCATTATAAGCATTTTCTTCAATTACGGAGTCAACCTCAATTTGTTTAACCAATCCAAGATCATAAGCTTTTACAGGATTTAAACTATAACAAAGATTATATAGATTTCTATGAGTTGCAGAATAACGAAGGGTACAGAGTGGATTTAAACTCTCAATGGCTTTTTTCCTTTTGTCTGTTTCCATATTTTGTGGCTCATCTACAATTACAATAGGTCTGCTTGCTTGAATAAATTTTACAGGTTCATTTCCACTGAGTCTATCATTGGGACGATTGATAATGTTCTCATCTTTCGCAAAAGAGTCAATATTAATAACAAGGATTTCAATATTATTATTAGTAGCAAAAGCCCTCAATATCGATACCTTACCACTATCATATACGTAATAATTTACCGGAACATTATCGTAAAGATTTTGAAAATGCTCAAAGGTAATTTCAAGATTTTTTAGAACACCTTCTCTAATAGCAATTGAAGGGACAACAATGACAAATTTTTTGAATCCATATTTCTTATTAAGTTCATAAATAGTTCGCAGGTATACGTATGTTTTACCTGTGCCGGTCTCCATTTCTACTGTAAAGTTCAGACCATTATTAATAAAGTCATTTTTTGAAATGTAATCAATTTCATTAGCTTTCTGAATCTTGCAAAGATTATCATAAATTTGTTCATTTGTAATTGTTAGATTATTTCTAATGGCATTTATTTCATTAAACAATTGGGGATTATCATTAGGAATAAAATAAAAATCAATAACTCCTTCGTCTTTTGTTTGTCCTTCAAAGAGATTAACAATAGAGTTGATAGCTTGAATCTGATATTCGAGATTTGCTTCAAATGTAAGTTTCATAAACCATACCTTCTTTCAAAAATTCTATCTCTAATAATTTTCCTCTCCCTATTCCTAATAAAATCCCCCACCAAGACCTCTTTTTAACATTTCGTTTTATAATATTATAAATAGCTTATAAATAATGTCAAACTTTAAGCTGATTGTTTTAAGGCGAAGGTTGGGGAAATTCAGATTGGGGGTTACGCTGGGGTGAAAGTTGGGGCTTTGGTTGGGGCAATTAATGAATTGCCCCAACCTTCTCCTCAACCTTCGCCTTAAAGTATGAATTGCCCCAATCTTTGCCTATTAAAAAGTCAAAGTTTTAAATTGAAGGATAACTTTAATTCACTTGAAAATTTATTTCTTCTTTTTTATAATATCTTAAGAATAGCTTGAATTTTTGTATGAAATATTAAAAATTTTTCAGGTTTTTTATGAGAAGTAAAAAAAAGTTTGTAAGTTTTATTATATTTTCTTTATTTTTGCTATTTTTTTCGTGTCAAAAAAAGGTTGTAAAAACGGAACAGCTCTCAAATCAGCAAATCGAGACAAACAAATCTCTTTTGATTCAAGATGACAGAAATTTAACTAATAAAATAAAGATTTTGATATTGCCTTTTGAGAATAAATCAGAAAAGAAGCATCAAGTTTCTGAGGATATGAAGATTATAATACACAATAGTTTATTTAATTTTTTAAACATAGTATCATCTTTTAATATTATTGATGGCGAAAAATTGGTCAAAGAAGTTTCAAATTTTAATATTCAATATTTTACGAATGATAAATTTTTAAAGGATTACGAGCCTGATTTTATTCTTTATGGGGATTACAATTATTATAAAAAAGGTAAAAAGTCAGAGATTTCAATAAATTTTAAGATCTGGGAAAGGGTAGGGAGAAAAGCTGAAAGTTTTAAATATTTTTCTTCGGCTGATCTTGATATTTTTGATACCATTGACACTATGATTGCCAGAGTGATAAAAACCACTCTGAATAGAGAGATGAAGCTTGCGTATCTTAAATTTGAAAAATTTAAGATAAATAATGGCAAATATTATCTATTAATAAATGATAAAATTGTTTCAATAGTAACGAATGATAATTTTAATTTGATGCTCAAGGTTCTTGCTGGTTCTGAATATTCTATTGTATTAAAAAATACTTATAACGAGTTGGTGGTATTAAGTAAAAAAGTAGTATTAAAGCCTGAAGAGGTTTTTAAGATAAATCATACTGCAATTGGTGGCTTACAACTATTGTTGAGTAAAGATTTACAAAAATTCAAGGTTTTTTTTGATGGAAAAGAGGTAAATTTTGGAGAAATATATTCAAATATTGAAGCTGAAAGAAAATTAAAAATAAAAGTTTTGAATCTTGAAAATAATTACTCATATGAAGTTGAAAGATATCTGGGAGATAGAGAGTTTAAAAAGATTATTCTTCCTCAGGCAAGGATAGGCCTTGTAGATAATGAATTTAATTATACATTTAGTGGAAATACTTTGGGAGTTATATCCGCTTTTGTTTCTCAGGACTATATAAGGGAAGGAAAGCCTTCTCTTGTAATAAACTATAATATTTCTTCAGGTGGTTGGGCTGGAATAACTTTCAGAGGTGATAAAAAGATGCTGGATTGGTCTAATATGAATACTCTTGGCTTATGGATTTATGGGAATAATAGTGGGAAATGGTTTTTTATAGAGATTGAAGATAGGGATAAGGAACTCTTTGTTTATCCTGTGTGTGATGACTGGTTAAACTGGAAAAGGGTGGACATACCTTTAGATAAATTAAAATACAGAAGTTATCAAAATGTAGCAGCAAAAAATAGAAAGGTAGATTACCCCGTGAACCATTTACACTTTCAGGTATTTGCGTTTGGGGAGCCTTTCTTATATCCAACTATTGGAAAATTTACCTTAATTCTCAATGAAATAGAAATTACAAAGGAATAAGTTTTAATGATGAAACAGTCTCACTCCAGTGAAGCACATTACCATGCCATACTCATTGGCTGCCTTTATAACAATGTCATCACGAACTGAGCCACCAGGTTCTGCAACGTATTTTACACCACTCTTGTAAGCTCTATCGATATTGTCCCTGAAAGGAAAGAATGCATCAGAACCGAGAGAGACCTCTTTAAATTTTGAAAGCCATTCTTCTTTTTCTTCTTTCATGAGCCTTTTTGGAATGGACTTGAAAATATTACCCCAGTCTTTAATTTCGGCTTCTGTTATATCGTCCCTTAAAAACTGATCTATTGCATTTGCCATTTCTGGTCTTCCCACACCTTCTTTGAATTCAAGCTCAAGAACTTTCGGGTGCTGTCTTAAGAACCAGATGTCTGCCTTTGATGCTGCTAGCCTTGTGCAATGTATCCTTGACTGTTGTCCAGCTCCACAGCCTATCACCTGCCCGTCGTAGGTGAAACATACGGAATTTGACTGGGTGTATTTCAGTGTAACAAGCGAGATGAGTAAATCTCTTTTAGCTTCGTTGGTAAGATTTTTATTCTCTGTCACTATATTGGTAAGTAAATCGCTTGAAATTTTTACATCATTTCTTTTCTGTTCAAATGTGATGCCAAAAACCTCTCTTGTTTCAATATCTTCTGGCTTGTAGTTTTCGTCAATTTTAACAATGTTGTATCTTCCATTTTGCTTGGCTTGGAGGATTTCAAGTGCCTCTTTTGAGTAGGATGGGGCAATAATTCCGTCAGAAACCTCTCTTTTGAGTAGAAGTGCTAAAGACTCGTCAACCTCATCAGATACAGCTACCCAATCGCCAAAAGAAGACATTCTATCAGCACCTCTTGCCCTTGCGTATGCCAGTGCTACAGGTGAAAGTTCAAGGTCTTCTACAAAGCAGGCTTTTTTAAGTTCACTGGACATAGGTATACCGATTGCTGCTCCAGCAGGGCTTACGTGTTTAAAAGATGCTGCTGCTGGAATGTTAAAAATTTCTTTCAGTTCTTTGACGAGTTGCCATGAGTTGAATGCATCAAGAAAGTTTATATATCCTGGATTACCATTTAATACCTCAAAAGGCAATTTGCCTTTTTTCATAAAAAGTCTTGCTGGTTTTTGATGTGGATTACAGCCGTATTTTAAGATTCTCTCATTCATAAATGCTCCTATTTTTTAAAAAGTGTTTTTTTAGAATTTTTGTTGTAAATGGCTATAAGATTTTCAAATTCTGAGTTATAATTTTTTGAAAACTTATAGTTTTCTATATATTTGAAAAACTCTTCTTCAAAGTCGTTAATTTTTTCCCCAAAAGATTTTTGCCAGTTTTCTTTTGTGTATTCTTTTTTTGAAAATTGGATAACTTTGTTTTTCCCAAATTTTTTGATGAGGTATTCTGTAAATTCTTTTGATTCTGGAATTATAACGAGCCTCATAAATATAGTATACAGTTCGTTAATATTGAAGTATCTATACGGTCTATCAAAGAATTCTTGAATTGAAACAAAAAGATTTTCTTTTGCAAGGTAATTTACAGCAAATTTGTAAAGGTCTTTTTTGTCTTTTTCAGAAAAGTTATTTTTTATATAACTATCTATTTCGTTAATTCTGAAAATTTCGTTTTGTTTTAATTCTTTCTGGAAATTGAGCCATTCGGATTCAATCATTCCAAATCTTATGACATCATTTTTCATATAGCCATAAAAATTATTACCAAGTTTGAAAAATAAACTATAAGGGTCTTTAAATTCAATTTCTTCAGAATAGGTTAATTTTGCATTTTTATAAAATTTTAAGATTTTTTTTACTTTTTCGATGTCTTCATTTCTGGATATAATTTTCAATCTGTAGTTATCTTGAGTTAGTTCAAGAGATGAATTTCCTTCTTCCAAAAAAATATTTATTTTGTTATTTGAACATGAAAAAACAAAAAATAATAGAAAAATAAGCCATTTCATAAATTCTCTAATTCCATACTTAGATTGAGGTCAAACTTATCTTCAAATCTATTTTTTATTCTGAGGAAAGTATCGATATTTTTTATGAAAAGGTCAACCATTTCAGGATCAAAATGTTTACCCCTTTCATTAGTCATAAATTCGAGAACTTTGTCGATTTCCCATGCTTTTTTGTAAACTCTATCACTTGAGAGGGAGTCGAAAACATCGGCTATACAAACTATTCTGCCATATATATGAATTTCGTTGCCTTTCAGTTTGTTTGGATAACCAGTGCCATCATATTTTTCGTGATGTTGTAAGGCTATGATAGCAGCAGATGCAAATAAATCTTTTTTGCTTTTATTCAACATTTCATAACCAATTTTTGTATGATTTTTTATTATCTCAAATTCTTCAGTTGTTAATTTAGCTGGTTTATTTAATATGTTATCTGGGATGCCGAGTTTACCAATATCGTGCATTGGAGAGGATAGAGTTATTAGCCTTATATCTTTTTCTGATAACCCGATTAGCTCAGCAAGTATTTTTGAAAATTGAGATACCCTTAAGATATGATTGCCTGTTTCTTTTGGTCTTGCTTCTGCAATTTCACATAGTCTTAAAATTACTTCTTTTTGAGTTGATTCGAGTTCAGTGGTTAAAAAGGAAAGCTCTTCATGGGATTTTTTGATGTAGATTTTATCAAGTTCAAGCTGTCTTGCATAAACTTTGAGGTCATTATGAATTTTATAAAGTCTGAGTCTTAATATATAAACCATGCTTACTACAAAGGCGAATATGCCATAATGAGCCATAAAACTTATTCTTGGTATAACTTGAAAAGCCTGAAGCAAGTCAAGGGAGCTAAAGAAAACAATAGCTATAATGCCATAGCACATTATAAGAGCCTCTTTGTTGCGTTTCAAAAATGTAAGATAGATAATATCTATAACACCGATAAGCAACGTAATGGCAAGCATAGCTTCAAAGACGTCCACACTTTTAAGTAGAATATTTGGTTCTACTATAGTGAGTAAACTTACGATTAAAGCAAATGCAAGATTTATAAATACGAGCCCAAGAAAGATAGGTGTAAAGATATTTTTCTTTTCTTGCTTATTAATCTGATAGACAAAATAACATATTGATGGAGAAAGAAAATAAAGTGATATAAGTTCTGCAGATCCCCATAAGTATGGATTATTGCCAAATATGAAATATCTTATTTCAGTTCTACAGAAAGTTGTGATACCTAAAAACAAAGAAAAAAAGCCAAGAGAGAGAAAAGACCTATACTGGCTTTCTGTAGAAGGAGCAAGGAAGATTAAACCTAATCCAATAAGTATAAAGAGAACAGAAAGTATAACTTCATCAACATTCTCAACAATAATTGTTTTGATTATATCTGATTTTTCTCCATATCTTATAGCTCTTGAAAAACCTATATTTTGAAATCCAGAGAAAACTTTTATGTAAATGTCTTTTCCACTGGTGTTATCTGGAAGTTCTATAAAATGCCTTCCAAAGCAGGTTAGGTTATTGAATTTACTGCCGAATTGATAGATCTTGTTTGTTTCTAAGAAAACTTCCACATACTGGTCGAAATGATAGGTATTGAGTATTGGATATTTTGCCTTTAACTCTGGTAGGGTGGTTTTAAATACAAGTGTTATATTTGTTTTTGAGATATACTCAAAATAGGTTTTTTCTGAAGATTTCCATTCTACATTTTTGAAATTTTCTGGTTTTATATCACCAAAAGTATATTGCCAGTTTGAAAGAATTTTATACTCACAAAATAAGGGAGAAAAAAAAACAAAAAGCAATAAAAATTTATAAAAAACAGTTTTCATAACTTTTAATTAACCTTATTTTTTATTATGCAACAAATTAAAAATAAAGTCAATAGCTATTCGATTACGATTTTCTCAAAATCAATTAGTTTTGAAAATAAGGTATCGATAGTGCTTAAGAGAGCAATTCTGTTGTTTTTTATTTTTTCATCTTTGTCCATTACAAGAACTTTATCAAAAAATTCATCAACAACATTTCTGAATGTTGCAAGTGTTAAAGCAAATTTTTCATAATTTTTTTGCTGGAGATTTTCAATAAGTTCTTTTTCTTTTGATCTATAGAATTCAAATAGCTTTTTTTCTGCATCTTCTTTAAGAAGTGTTTCATTTAATGCTGTTATTTTTTGATTTTTAATAATATTTTTTATTCTTTTGAATGTGGTTGCAAGGTTTATGAAATCTTCTCTTTTCCTTAAAGAATTTATGGCTTTTATTCTCAAGAAAGCATCGTAAATATCTGAAATCCCACTTGTAAGCCCAGCTTCAATCTCATCTGTTTCAAAACCATATTCTTTAAGCACAGTTTTTGTTCTTACTGTGATAAAGTCAATAACTTTTTCTATGAATTCTTCTTTTGAAGTTTTGATGTAGCTTTTGTATAGTTCAAAAGATTCATTTAACAATTCTTCTATGTTGAAATGTAGCTTATTTTCTATAAGAATTCTTATAATACCGAGAGTCTGTCTTCTTAATGCATAAGGGTCTTTTGAACCAGAAACATAGTTGCCGATAGAATACAATGCAAAAAGGTTATCAAATCTATCGGCAAGTGAAACAACAAGGCCTGATTTGTAAGTAGGCAGTTTATCGCCACTGAATTTTGGCTTGTAATGTTCCATTACGCTTGTTGCAACCTTTTCATTTTCTCCAGAATGAAGGGCATAGTAATAACCTATTACACCCTGAAGTTCTGGAAATTCGTAGACCATATTTGTTACAAGGTCACATTTTGCAAGAGTTGCTACTCTTGTTGCATCCTCTTTTTCATCCTGCCAGCCGAACTTTTCTATTATTTTTATAGTTAATGCTTTGATACGTTCTACTTTATCATACATACTGCCAAGCCCTTTTATAAAAAGGACATCCTTAAGTCTTGGGAGATAATCTATAAGTTTAATCTTTCTATCTTCATCAAAGAAAAATTTTCCATCAGAAAATCTTGCTCTTATAACTCTTTCGTTTCCTTTTATAATCTCAGGTGTTTCAAATGTATTTAAGACTATAAGAAATTTGTTTAAAAGTTTACCATCTTTCCCTTCGAGAGGAATATACTTTTGATGTTCAATCATTTCAGAAATTAATACTTCTTCTGGCAAGGATAAAAATTCTTTTTCAAATTCTCCAATTGCAACGACGGGGAATTCTGTGAGATTAATAAGATAATCAAGAAGCTGTTCGTTTAAAATTGGCTTTGCCTGTAAAGATTCCGCCTTTTTATTTACTCCATCTAAGATTAAAGATTTTCTTTCTTCCTGATCAACTATAACGTATGTATTTTTTAATGTTTCTTTGTATTTTTCTGCACTCTTTAGTTCTACTTTTGAAGGGGAAAGGATTCTATGACCAAAAGAATAGAGAACATTTGGAATGTTTTTTATATTTACGTTTACAAGGTTATTTCCATATATTGAGCTTATCCATTTTATAGGTCTTACAAAAGAAATTTCGCCATTTCCCCAACGCATTGTTTTTGGAAAATCAATAGAGAAAATAGTTTTTTCAACAAATTCTGTTAATATTTTATTTATTTCTGTTCCGCCTTCTTTTGTTTTGAGGTATACGTAGTTATTATCCTTTATTATATCTTTCAGTTCTGCTTTGTTGGAAGCTAAAAAGCCACTCAATGCTTTTGTAGGATTGCCATTTTCATCGAAGGCGGCTTTAAGTGAAGGTCCTTTTTTTTCTATTACTTTTTCTTTTGTTTTTTCGGCGAGGTTATTTATTAAAAGGGTAAGTCTTCTGGGTGTAGCAAGAACACTAAAGTCAGAAAACTCAAATCCATAACTGTCAAGATTTTCTTTTGCTTTGTTTTTAAGTTCTTCAATAGTTTTTGTTAAAATTCCGTGAGGTATTTCTTCAACACCTATTTCTATTAAAAGAGTTTTACCCATCGTAATCTCCAGCAAAAATTTTATCAACTTAAATTATAAAAATTATTGAGAAAAAACACAATTTTTTAATCTCTGAAACTTTTCTTCCTCTTCTTTTCAATGTATAATTTTTCGTCAACAATGGTTATCATATGTTCTATTGTTCTTACTTCGTAAGGGTTGAATGAATGATGACCTATACTGAAAGAAAGAATGTATGGTTTATTTGATTGAGAATTGTATTTTTTAAGTTCATTTGATAGTCTCTTGAGTATAAGTTCTGGAAGTTTGTGATTTTTCTTTTTGTTTAAAGCTATAACGACGAATTCGTCTCCACCCACTCTTGCTATTAAGTCACCTTTTCTGAAAGAAGATGAGAGGATATTTGCAGTTTCTTTAAGTGCTTCATCACCTTCGAGGTGGCCAAGAGTATCGTTTATTTGTTTTAATTTATCAAGGTCGATAAAGAATACACATAGAGGATAATCTTTTTCTCTTGAGGTTTTAAGCATATTTTCTGCAATTTCAAAAAAACCTCTTCTATTATAAAGTCCTGTTAATACATCTCTATCTGCAATATTTTTAAGTTCGTAGTTGTATCTTTTTAGTTCTTTGTAGGCTTCTTCTAAAGCTTTGCTATAACGAATCTGTTCATCCCAGAGTAGAATTATTCTTAAACTTAGGCCTATTATTTCCTGAATATATAAATACAGCAGATCATGTCTTGGTTCTAAATTGATAACAAGGTAACCGAATTGTTTTTCTCTATTGTATATAGAAAATATGCCGAGTGTATATCTATTTTCAGGGAATAAATCTTCTGGCAGAATTTCTGTTGTATTTATAATTAAGTTTTCCTTTGTTTCTTTTCTGTAAAGGTCATAGTAATAAACGATCTCAGATTTAAGTGGGAGTTGCCATTTATTAACTGATATTTTTTTTGGTTCTTCTTTAAACAAAATGAGAGCAAAAAATTTTACACCAAACAGAGGAAATTGTTCTGAAAGAATTTTTTTGAGATTTTCAATGTTATTAATTGAGTAAATATTTTGTGTTAATGCTCTGAATCTTTGCATTATCCAGTCAAGTTCAAGTTTTTCTCTACCTTCTATTCTTTTTAAGGACATTAGAATTAAATGGTATGCTTTTTGGATTACTTTAATTATTTGATTGTTCTGGTTTGAGTTTATAAATTCTATAATTATTGACTCAAGAAGGTTTGTTAAATTTTCAAGAAAAATTTGATCCCCCTGAGATGAAATAAGTAGATTGTTGATTTTTTTTAGAAAATTTTCTTCATCAATTTTTTTATCTATAAGGTTATAGAATAAATCATTAATCTTCTGAAAGTTTTGTAAAATATATTTTCCATAGTTTTCTTTATTTTGATTGAATATAAAATTTATTTTCTCTTTTGGATCAGTGGTGTTTATAATTGGCAAGTCAATGTTTCCCAAACAGGAGCAACTCTGTCTTATTACTAATTCGCAATCCAACTTGTAAACGTCGTCTACTTTTTCGCCTGAAAGCATTTTGTATAAAAGTTCGGTAGCAAGTTCTCCTTCCTTTTCGAGAGGCTGTCTTACTGTTGTAAGAGGTGGTTCTGTATATCTTATATCAAGCTGGTCATCAAATCCAGTAAGTATTATGTCATCAGGAATATTATAGCCAAGATTTTTAAGTTCCTGATAGGCTGAGAAAGCCATATTGTCATTTGCGGCTACTATGGCATCTGGAAAGATTTTTCTCTGATAAATCATTATTCTTACAGCTTCTCTACCACTTTCGAGTCTGAAATCACCGGGTAATATAAGTTCTGGATCAAATTTTATATTTTTTTCTTTTAAGGCTTCTTTATAACCTTCAAGTCTTTCAACCGCTTCCGGATGTGTTTTAAGTCCTGAAATGAAGGCTATTTTTTTTGCGTTATGTTTTTCTATAAGATGTAAGACAAGATTTTTCATTGCATTTTTATTGTCTATTATGATCGATGGGTATCCTTTGATTTTTACAGAAATACTGACTCTTGGTATATTCCCATAAGAATTAAAAAATTTTGTGAATTCGTCATATCCTATATCGTTAATAAGTGCTCCAGATACAAAAATGAGGCCATCAAGTTTTTCTGGATTTATCATTTCGTAAATTATATTTTCATTTTCTTCGTAGTTTACTGGTGAAGCAGGAGATTTGCCAATAAAAAATATAGTGTCCATATTGTATTCTCTTGCTTTTGATGTTATACTTTTCCAGATGGGAGATTGATACATTCCTTCAAGTTGGTTGATTAAAACACCAATTTTATATCTTTTCATAAAAATTCCATTCAGTTAATTATATTCTTATTGAATCAAAAAGGCAATATTAATAAACATTTTAGTTGAAATAAAAAAAAATCAAATCTATAATTTAAAGAGTATTTTTTAATTTGGAAGGTAAAAATGAGAAAAATTTTTTTATTTTTTTTGATTTTCAATTCACTTTATGCCACAAAATTTGAATTTATTATTGAGAAAGGTAGAAAATACAGATTTAAAAACTGGAATAAGCAGGAGATATATAGAAATGGAGCTTTTTACAGACAGGCTGAATCATTAAATAAAGTAATACTCGAAATAAAAGATGTGACAAATGATTATGGATTATTTGAAGGCAAATATCACTATTACGAAAAAAATCCTCAATTAAATGAACCTTTCCAGCTTAAAAGTATATATGAAAGCAGATTTTATAAAAATAAATATGGTGAGATGCAGGTCCCACCAAATATTCTTATGCCAACCCTAAGGAGTGTTCCTACATTCCCAAAAGAAGATATAAAGCCGGGGACATTCTGGAAGGCAAAGGCAGAAGAAGTTCTTGAAGGAATACTTGTAAGAGAGAATATAATAGTCAACAATCTTGATGTAAGTTATTTTTATATAGGTGATGAAGTTATAAATGACAAACTTTATGCAAAACTTCTTATAAGCTACCATGTAATAACCTATCCAAAGAATGATCCTGATATATTAAGTCTAACTGGTTTTTCACATTCTGTTTATTACTGGGATATTTCAAATTCGGCACCGGCATTTTATACAGAGGATTACTCTTTTATGTTTACGATAAACAGTGGAGAAACTGTTCTTTACAAAGGTTCGACAGAAGGGAAAGTTGATGAAGTAATGGATTTAAATAAGGCAAGAAAAGAAGAGCTTGTGAGTGAAATTTCAAACAGGATGGATATAAACAATAAAGATATTTCTATCACTGAGGTTCTTGATGGTATTATTGTAAATCTTGGTAATGTTTTGTTTGATTTTAATAAATACAATCTTAAGAAGGAATATGAGAAAAAACTTGATGCTTTGATAGAGGTATTAAGACAGAATCCAAATATTGATATTGTGATTTATGGGCATACGGATAATATAGGGACTGAGAAATACAATCAGGCTTTATCAGAAAACAGGGCTAAAACTATAGCTGATTATATGATTAAGAAAGGCATAGCTTCAAATAGAATTTCTTACATTGGATTTGGTAGTAAAAGACCAATTGCTGATAATTCTACAGAGGAAGGCAGGCAGAAAAATAGAAGGGTAGAGATAAAGCTAATTACTAAAGAATAATGACAAATTTTTAAAAATAATTTATAATTTAAATTGAATTAAAATAATTTTCAGGAGTAAAAAATGATTTTCAGTTATTTTCAGCAGGGCGGACCTGTAATGTATTTAATCCTTTTGGCTTCTATAGTTGGACTTGCAGTATTTATAGAAAGGTGGTTCTACCTTGAGAAGGTAAAAAAGAATGCAAGAATGATAAACGAAAGGATGAAAGAGAAGCTGAAAGGACTCAGGCTTGATGAGGCCATAGCTGTGTGTGAAAATCATCCGGGTGCAGCAAGCAATATAATTAAAGCTGGGCTTGAAGTTGCTTCAAAATCAAGAGAAGAGATAGAGAAGGCTATGGAAGATGCTGCTAAGTTTGAGATACCAAAACTTCAGAAAAATTTGCCTGTGCTTGGGACTATAGTAAGTATTTCTACTCTTCTTGGACTACTTGGGACAGTGCTTGGAATGATATTGTCAAGTAGTGTGCTTGCAACGAAAGGTATGAGTGATCCAGCCAAATTAATAGGTGGTATAGCTCAAGCACTTATTACTACTGCTTATGGACTTATTGTAGCCATACCAGCGGTTGTTGGCTATAATTATCTTAATGCAAAGATAGATAATATAATCAATGAGATTGAGATTTCTACAATTGAGCTTATAAAACTTTTGAAGAAGGATGTGGAGACCTTCAAAAAGTGGTAAAATTATTCTTAAAGGAGAATTTTTATGGATAGTGCAGAATATCAGAAGAAGAAAAAAAGAAAGGAGGCCTTTAAAAAATTTGTGATAAACTTTTTTATATGGCTTCTTATAATAGCTTTTGTTTCAACTCTTGGTGTTTACTGGGGAAAAGATGTCAATGTCAATGTGATAAAAATAGCTAAAATTGGAAAGAAGAGTTTTAACTATCATCCTGGGTCTATTTTTAATTATATACTTATTTTTAACAGGGAAAAACTTGCAAATTTTTTACCAAGAAATATAGATCAGGATACTTTTAACAATTTTCTTATAAATTACTCAGTTGAAAATTTACTCAATAATGGGCATCTTTATGTTTTTGGTAAAGAGCTTGGATTATCACCTTCAAGGGATATTTTAAGAAATATTATTGAGTATAATATTAAAGGGGCTCTTACTGGTTCACCTTCAAAAGGGCTTGTTGATTATGCATATATGGAATATGTAAATCATGCTTTAGCCAGTGAGAATGGAGATATAATGAATGCTCTTGGTGTAGTTACTATGTCTGAGCTTTTTTCTTACTATGATTTATTTTCTTATTATGCTGAGGCTGAAATTGTAATTTTTGACTATACAAATTATGTTGCCAAGAAAATAACAGATGATGAACTTGAGGCATATTTTAATAAGAATTTCTCAAACTATGTTTCTGAGATCAAGATAGATGACATTGCGGCCTCAACCAAAGAACTTGCAAGCGAAGTTCATAAATATGCAAAAGAAAATGGTTTTGACAAAGCAGTTGAGCAGTATAAATCAAAGGCAAAAGTATCAACTATTTCTTTAACAAGAAAAACTGGAATGGCAAAGAGGTTTGAACTTGCTTTAAAACTTAAAGAAGGAGAGGTTGCTCAAAAAGTTCAATTTGAGAATGGAGAATACCACGTAATAAGGCTTAAAGAAATAACAAAATTTTCAAGTCTCAAGCCTGAGGTTAAGAAAGATCTTCTTGTGAGTTATTTGATGGATAACAAAGAAACTCTTCTTAAAAAATATAAGGAAGAGATTGATAAAGTTTTGTCAGAAGCCAATAATTTAATCGTAAATGGAAAAAGTTTGAAGGATATTTCGACATATTTGTCTGCGAATTTTTATAAAGCCAACAGGATTGTGCCTGTTTCAAGATATATCTATAGTGAAGATAAAAAGATAATTCCAATAAGTCTTGAAGAAAACCCGGAGGTTATTGATTCAGTGTTTACTTCTGAGCTTAACAAGATTAAGGTTATAAACAAGGATAAGTATGCTATATTCTTAAAGGCTATATCAAGAAAAACTGATAAGAATTTTTCTTACACAAATATTAATCAGGAAGTTATGAAAGAATATATGCAATATAAGGCCTCTGCCATAAGTAGAGACTGGATGAATTCTCTTGAGAAGAGATATAAAGCTACTGTATATACAAATGAAATAGAAAAATTGAAGAAAGGAAACTTACAGGATTAATGAGTTGGGTTCTTTATACTTTTATCGGGCTTGTTGCTGGAGTAATAAGTGGTCTATTAGGTATAGGGGGAGCTACTATTATTATTCCGGCTCTTGTTTTTCTTCTGGGATTTGATCAGAAGATGGCTCAGGGGACTACTCTTTTCCTTATGGTTTTCCCTATCGGGCTACTTGCTGTTATTGAGTATTATAATGCTGGATATGTAAAAGTTAAAGAAGGGATTATTATTGCTTTGTTTTTCTTGATTGGTGGGTGGCTTGGCAGTAAGTTCGCGTTAAAGCTTGACTCGGCAATACTCAGAAAGTTTTTTTCTATTTTTTTAATATTTGTAGCATTAAGAATGTTTTTTAAATGAACTAAGGAATAAAAGATGGATAAGTATATCATCAAGGGTGAGAAAAGATTAAAAGGTGAAGTTAAAATCAGTGGTGCAAAGAATGCATCTCTTCCTATAATGGCAGCTTCTCTTCTTACTTCAGAAAAAGTAGTTCTTCACAATGTTCCTGATTTGATGGATATAAGGACGATGATACTGCTGCTTGAATATCTTGGCAAAAAAGTTGAATTTAAAGATGGGACTTTGATTATTGAGGAAGTAAGAGATGATTTATATGAAGCTCCTTATGATATTGTGAGAAAGATGAGGGCCTCAATAGCTGTTTTAGGGCCTTTGCTTGCGAGAAAGAAGAGAGCCAAGGTTTCATTTCCGGGTGGGTGTGCCATAGGTCCAAGACCGATTGATATTCATATCAGAGGTATGAAGGCTTTAGGTGCCCAGATAGAGATTGAGCATGGTTATATAGATGCAGTTGCGAAAGAACTTGTTGGTAAGACAATAAATCTTCTTGGGACTAATGGTCCGAGTGTTTTAGCTACTGAGAATGTAATGATGGCGGCAACTTTTGCGAAAGGTGTCACTATTATAGAAGGGGCGGCCTGTGAGCCTGAGGTTGAAGATCTTGCTAACTTTTTGAATTCTATGGGAGCGAAAATAAAAGGGGCGGGAACGCCATTTATTCAGATAGAAGGGGTCAATGAGTTAAAATCTACCGAGCATACAATTATTCCTGATAGAATTGAGACGGGGACTTTTATTGCTATGGCTGGTATGACAATGGGAGAGATAAAAATATTACATACAAATGTAAAGCATATAGAATATCCTATTGATGTTTTTTCAAAAGCGGGTGTTGAGATCGAAATTATTGATGAAAAAACCATCATTGCGAGGGGAAAAACGACAAAACCCATTGAAGTAGAAACCTTACCTTATCCATTTTTTCCTACGGATCTTCAGTCTCAACTTATGGCACTTGTATCTACGAGTGATGGAATTTCAATTATTACAGAGAAGATTTTTCCAGATAGATTTTTGCATGCGGCAGAATTAAACAGAATGGGTGCAGATATAAAGATTGATGGAGCGACGGCAATTATAAAGGGGGTAGAGTATTTGTCTGGAGCTTCAATAATGGCTTCAGATCTTAGAGCTGGAGCTGGTCTTGTCATAGCAGCACTTGCGGCAAAGGGAGAAAGTGAGATTTTAAGAATATATCACATAGACAGGGGTTATGAAAAACTTGAAGAGAAGATAAGAAATCTTGGTGGAGAGATAGAGAGGGTGCCACAGTAAGGAGAATGGTTATGGAAGGAAATATTGTTCATTTAAGCATAGATGGTAAGGAAATATATCTCCTTGGAACTGCTCATGTTCTTGAGAAAAGCAAAGAAGAGGTTGAAAAGTATATAAATGAGCTTGATCCCGATACTGTATGTGTTGAGTTATGTGAAGCAAGGTATAATTCTCTCAAAGATGAAAATAGATGGCAAAATCTTGATATAATAAAAGTTATCAAAGAAGGGAAGGCTTTTTTACTTCTTGCTAATATGATTCTTTCTTCGTTTCAAAAGAGGATAGGTAAAAATTTAAAAACAAAGCCTGGTCTTGAAATGATGGAAGCGATAAAAATTGCTGAAGAAAAGTCAAAAAAAATTGTTCTGGTTGATAGAGATGTGAATCTTACGTTGAAGAGAGCATGGATGCTTTCAAGTTTTTCTGATAAGATGAAAATTCTTGAAGTTTTGCTTGAAAGTATTTTTTCAAATGAAAAGATTGAAAAGGAAGAAATAGAAAATTTGCTTGAAAATGGGGATCTTATAAGTTCAATGATGGAAGAGCTTTCTAATAAACTACCCAAGGTAAAGGAAGTTCTTATTGATGAAAGAGATTATTATATAGCAAACAAGATTTTTAATGCAGAAGGAGAAAAAATTTTTGCTGTTGTTGGTAAAGGTCATATTAATGGGGTAGTAAATTTTCTTGAGAATAAAAATTTTGAAAATACGATAGAAAAACTTGAGGAAATTCCAGAAAAAACGAAGTTAAGTAAACTCACACCCTATATTTTTGGTTTGATTATAATAGCTTTGTTTGTGCTTGGTTTTATGAAAGGAACAAAAGTTGGTGTGGATATGCTATTTGCATGGGTTGTAGCTTCTGGTATAACAACTTCACTTGCTGCTTTATGTGTAATGGCTCATCCTATTACTATTTTACTGTCATGGCTTGCGGCACCTATTAAACTTATTCTTCCACCCGTGAGTGCGGGAATTTTTCTTGCTCCAATTGAAGCAATTTTACGAAAGCCGAGAGTAGTTGATTTTGAAAATTTGAATGAGGATATAAGTAGTTTTAAAGGTTTTATGAAAAATAGGGTTACCAAAATACTGCTTGTATTTGCGGCTGTAACTATTGGTGCGATAGTTGGGCATACAATTGCTATAGTCTGGATGACAAAAATTCTTGCCTCTTAAAAAATTTTTCTTCTTTCCGACAAATTAGGTATGAGAATTTTAATTTTGCTTTTAGTTTTTTACACTTCGGTCTATTCTTCTCAAGAGGGAGTTTTTTACGAAAGGGTTGTAAAGATTGCTAAAAATTCTATTGGGCTCTCTTATGTCCCTGCCGTTAATGGTAAAAATTTCACAAGTGATTGTATTGGTTTTGTTCGTTATGTTTACTATTCTGCTGGAATCGATATTTCTCAGGTTTATGGAAATGGGAGAGGTGGTGTAAGTTCTTTCTATGATGGTATAGAGAAAAGGGGGTGGGTTTATAATGAATTTCCACCGAATATTGGGGATTTGATATTTTTTGATAACACTTATGATGCAAACAGAAATAGAAAATGGGATGATGATCTTACTCATATTGGTATAGTAAGTGGTTTTGGTAAGCATGGAACGATTTTTTATATTCATTATGCCAGTGGAAAGGTAAAGGAAGACAGGATAAATCTTAACTATCCGAATACGCATGCTTTCAGGCAGAAAGATGGGAAACTTTATGTTATTAATTCTCATTTGAGAATTAATAGGGGAGAGGGTTATAGTAAGAAAGAATATTTATCATCTTCATTTTTCAGATGTTTCGGAAGAATACCTGTGAGGGTAAAAAATGAGTAGGGTAAGAGTTAAAATATGCGGATTAAGGGAAATTGATAATGCTTTAAAAGCTGTGGAATGTGGTGCCGATGCAATTGGTTTTGTTTTTTATGATAAGAGCTCAAGATTTGTTGATAAAGAGAAAGTTCGTGGAATAATCAAAGAAATACCTTCGATGGTTAACAAGGTAGGTGTTTTTGTCAACCATTCTATAGATGAGATATTAAGGTATGTTGAAACTGGTATAGATACTATTCAGTTGCATGGGGATAGTAATTTTTATAATGCAAAATTTATATTAAAACTCAAGGAAAGAACAAATCTTTCAATAATTTATGCTATAAGAATTCAAAAATTAAGTGATGAATTAATAAATCTTCCTTTGGTGAAAGAAGTTAATGATCTTGTTTCAAGTATTCTTGTAGATAAGTTAAGTGATAAGGAATATGGTGGAACTGGAGAGTCATTTTTTATAGAAAATATCTCAAATAAAGAATTTTTGAGAAGTAGAATTATTCTTGCTGGCGGGATAAATGAAAAAAATATTTTGAACATTTTATCGAAAATAAAACCCTACGCAATAGATATATCAAGTGGTGTTGAGAAAGAAAAAGGAGTAAAAGATAACAAGTTAATAGAAAATTTCTTTAAGGTATTTAATCAATATTGTTTAAATCTTTAAGTATTTCAATACCTTCTTTTATGTAAATATCTCTTGAAATCTGGTTAATCCAGTCATTATGTTTAATCTTTGAATCTTCATCTTCGCCGATGTTTCTATAATCTATCCACTCAGCTTCGATTTTGGTTGAGTTTGTTTGTTCTTTGCTTAAATTTTCAGATAAACCTTTTATGCCACTATAGAATTCAAAAGCCTTTTCAAATTTGAGTGGGAATGGTTTTTCGTTTCTTTCTTTAATAAGTTTTACTGTTCTATCAATATACTGGAATGTTGGATTTTTTTCCACTCTATTTTTGCTTTTTTCTTTAAGCAAGGGAAGATTATATTCTTTTTGCCATTTTTCATAATTTGCAGCTCTTATGGTGTCAAATTCGAGTGGAAATTTAAAACTATCTTCACCAAATTCTATATAACCATAGATTGATGGTAGTATAATATCCGGAATGACACCTTTTTTCTGTGTTGAATTACCATTTATTCTGTAGAATTTTTGCTCTGTAATTTTAAGTGCACCAAGATAATTGGTGTTTGAACCATTCTCCGAAACGTACGTGCCAAGATCTATGAGATTTTGGACTGTTCCTTTACCAAAAGTTTTAGTAGAACCTACAACTATAGCTCTACCATAATCCTGAAGAGCAGCAGCAAAAATTTCGGATGCTGAAGCACTCATTTCATTGACTAAGATAACTATGGGTCCTTCAAAGTAGATTTCAGGATCCTGATCCATAAGTGTCTGGACAAATCCGATGCTATGTTTTACCTGAACTACCGGGCCACTTTTAAAGAAAAGTCCAGAAATATTTATAGCATCCATTAATGAGCCACCACCATTATTTCTCAGGTCTATGATCAATCCATTGACATCTTCTTTATTTATTGCTTCGAGAGCATAAATCATATCGAGAGAAGAGTTTCTTTGTTCTTTTCCTTTAAAATCCCTGTAGAATGATGGAAGGTATATATATCCATATTTTTTGTTATCATCTTTAAGTATGGAAACCTTTGCATAACTATCTTCTAATACAACTTTTCCTCTGATTATCGGGATAACAACAATCTGCCCATCTGGCTTTCTTACAGTAAGTCTTACTTCTGTGCCAGCCTTGCCCCTTATGAGTCTTACAACTTCGTTTACTGGCATATTTACTACATCTACTGGTGTTGCGTTGCCCTGTCCTACCTTAAGTATAATATCACCTGCTTTGAGGAGTTTTTGTTTTGCAGCTGGTCCACCCGGAATAATCTCCTGAACTTTTATGTATTCGCCATCTTCTCTCAGTTGGGCTCCAATTCCCTCAAAAGAGCCAGTCATATTAATATCAAAATCTTCTTTTTCACTTGGTGGAAAATACTCTGTGTGATTATCAAAACTTGAGACGATAGAATTTACGAATCTATTGAAGTAATTTCTATCGTTAAGTCTTCTTTCGATCATTTTCAGAGTTTCTCGTTTAACTTCATTTCTTGCTATTTCTTCATCTTCTTTTGTATATTCTTTTCTTTTCTGATTGTCAAGTTTGACGATTATTTTGTTTAAAACTTCGTTTTTGAGCAATTTTCTCCAGAGGTCTTTTTTTTCATTTAAATTTGCGGGATAGTCCCTTTTTTTTGGGTCGAGAATGACTTCTTCGTCAACATTGAAGTCAAGTGGTTGGTTTAATATTTCTACTACCAGATTTGAAGTTTCTATGATTCTATTTATCAATATATTTGTGCTTTTGTAGAAGAATGAAAAGTTTTCTTCTTTTAAGTTGCTGTCGAAATCCTTTAATTGTTTTTTTAGGTCTTCTATATCACTTTTAATGAAGAATCTTTTTGTTCCATCAAGTGTTTCAAGATAGACTTCAAAAAATCTTTCGGGATATTTTCTTTTGATTTCATCATATGCATAATGTCTTCTTAAAAGGGTCGAAATTTTATTTATCAAAAATCCTTCTTGTGTTTTTGGTTCAGAATATGAAAATACACAGCTATTGATGAATATAAATATTATAAGAAATAGAAATCTTTTCATACTTTGTTGCTCCCTTTGTATTAACATTTAGTAAATATATATTAATTATAGCTGTTATAAAAAGCAAGTTTTTTAACGGCAAATTAACAGATTTTTGTGGATAAATTCTTAAAAAAATGGATTTCTTATTTTAAGTCCATAAGGATAGTGACGCCAAGATCGTTTTCAACAAAAGTAAAGTCAACAAAGTAGTATTTATTATTTGATTTGGCAATCCATCTTTCTCTCCAGAGTCTTGAACCAATCTCACCTTGTGGCATTTGTAGGATATATGGTTGGTATGAATCGAATTTTTGGCAACCTTGCATAGAAAGTCCAATTTTGAAAAATTTCATTGTGTCTCTCTGAAGAATTTCGTTTCCGAGAGTGCCTTCTTTGATAACACCTTTCATTAAAGGATCATTTTTGTCGATATTGAATTTTGCCTGTGAAGATAGACAGGAAGTCAATAAAAGCAAAAAAATTAATATTCTTTTATCAAACATAAAAATCCTCCAGTAAGTAAGTTAACACAACTTATAAAAAATAGCAACCCGAAGGTTGCTATTTTTTATAATAACTTTCTGAAATCTTCTTTTAAGTTTTTATAGAGGCTTTGATAAACTGGATAGTATTTTTTATAGATCTTTTTATTTTCTTCTATAGGTGAAGTTTTTGTAGTTATGCTTATTGTAGCTTCACAGGCTTCTTCTACGCTTTTGTAGAATCCTGCTCCTACTGTAGCAAGTAAAGCAACTCCTAAGGCTGGACCTTCCTGAGATTTTACTGTATAAACGGCTGTTTCAAACATATCGGATTGTATTTGTCTCCATAGAGGGCTTTTACCTCCACCACCTGAAGCTCTTACTTCTTTAACTTCGATACCCATTTCTTTTATTATTTCCATACAATCTTTTAAGCTATAAGCTACACCTTCAAGAACGGCTCTTAACATATCTGCTTTAGTGTGTCTTGCTGATAAACCGAAGAATACAGCTCTTGCATAAGGATCGAGATGTGGAGTTCTTTCTCCCATCATATAAGGGAGATAGATAAGTCCATCGCAACCAGGTTTAACTTTTGAAGCTATTTCTGTCATTATTTCATATGGGTCTTTACCGGAGAGAGATGCTACTTCTTTTTCAGAATTACAGAAGTTATCCCTGAACCATCTTAATGAAAGTCCAGCACCCTGTGTAACACCCATAACATGCCAGGCATTTGGTACAGCATGACAGAAGGTATGTACTCTACCTGCTTTGTCTATAGAGGGCTTTTCCATATGTGCGAAAACTACTCCAGAAGTACCTATTGTGGAAGAAACGACACCTTTTTTAACAATTCCATTTCCGACAGCTCCAGCAGCCTGATCCCCTGCTCCACCAACTACTATTGTGCCTTCTGCAAGTCCTGTTAAATCAGCAATCTGTTTTGTGATTTTACCTGTAACTTCAGGGGATTCATAGACTTCTGCAAGTAAACTTTTGTCAATACCGAGTTTGTTTAAAACTTCATCACTCCATTTTCTTTCTTTGATGTTTAAGAATTGCATTCCACTTGCATCAGAAACTTCAGTGGCAAATTCTCCTGTAAGTCTGAATCTAATAAAATCTTTTGGAAGAAGAATTTTATATGCTTTCTCAAAAATGTTTGGTTCATTATTCTTTACCCACATTACTTTTGAGGCAGTAAAACCTGTTAAAGCAGGATTAGCTGTTATTTCGATAAGTCTATCTTTTCCAACTAATTCTGTAATTTGTTCACATTCCTTTGCGGTTCTCTGGTCACACCATATTATTGATGGTCTCAAAACGTTATAATTCTTATCAAGCATAACAAGTCCATGCATTTGTCCTGAAAGCCCGAGTCCCTTAATTTCAGAGGGTTTAACTTTACTTTTAGCAATAACATCTTTGATTGACCAGACTGTAGCATTCCACCAATCTTCTGGATTTTGTTCTGCCCATCCAACATTGGGTTGATAAAGAGGGTATTCATAGAGGGAAGAAGCTATTGTATCTCCTTTTTCATTAAACAATACTGTTTTTGTGCCTGAAGTTCCAATATCAATTCCTATAAAATAAGGCATATAAACCTCCTATAAAAAATAAAAACAACAGATGAGGCTGCCCAAAAGTTATACAGCCCCATCTGACAAAAGGTATTTTATGAAAAGTTTTTTAAAATACGTATTTCCACATTCTATTTTTTGCAGATTTAGGATCTACACCTTTTCTTTTGAATAATTCGCTTAAAGTTACAAATTCATAACCTTGCTTTTTCAATTCTGGAATAATTATATCAAGAGCTTCTGGTGTTGGGTGTGGTGCTGGCTGAACATCGTGCAAGAGAATTATAGCACCATCTCTCATATCTTTAAGGACATTTTGAGCAATTTTTTCTGGAGTTCTTTCACAACCAGCCCAATCAAAACCAAGTACTCCTTCTGCAAATGGCAAATCTATAACTTCATACATTGTTTCGCTTACAGCAAGGTTTGGTGGTCTGAAGAATTTTGGTGTAACGTTGGCATATTTTTTTATAGCTGCCGTAGTTTTGTCGATAGATTCTTTAATCTTTTCCTTTGGCATTGTATTCATACTATCCCATGCCCATGAATGGTTGCCAATTTCACAACCCATATTTACCATTCTTTTAAGTACTGGTTGAGTATCTTCATTGATAAGCATACCGATAACGAAGAATGTAGCTACAACACCATGTTTTTCGAGTTTTTCAAGAACCTTTGGAGTCATATCTGTACTTGGGCCATCATCGAAAGTTAAAGCACAAATCTTATCAGCTTTGTAGTCAAGTTCTTTCTTTTTCACACTACCTCCTGATTGGCAGGAAAGAATAAAAATTACCATAATCAAACCTAAACCCAGTCTCTTCATACTTCCTCCTTTTTAAAGATAATTTTTAATATTCTTAAAAAATAAAATAGGGGTTATTCAGAAATTTTTTAATATGTGAACAACCCCAAACATTTTCACTTTAATATTTCTAATGTTTTAGCAACAATATCATCTGACGTAATGCCATACTTTTTCATTAAAGCTTTAGGATCTCCAGATCTACCAAATTCGTCTTTTATACCAATTCTTTTCATTTTTATGGGGTAATTTTCGCCGAGGACTTCAGCAACAGCACTTCCAAGTCCGCCATAGATATTGTGTTCCTCACAGGTTATTATAGCTTTTGTTTCTTTTGCAGCCTTAATAATTGCCTCTTCATCTATTGGTTTTATTGTATGCATATCGATTATTCTTGCTGAAATTCCCTTTTCTTCGAGGATAGTAAAGGCCTTAAGAGCTTCCTGAACCATAAGTCCTGTAGCAATTATGGTTACATCTCTACCTTCTTTTAAAGTAATGGACTTGCCTATTTTGAAATCCCTGCCTTCTTCATATATTACGTCAACAGTGAGTCTTCCAAGTCTTAAGTATACAGGTCCATTGTGTTTTATTGCTTCTTCAACGAGAGCTTTTGTTGAGGTTGCATCACAAGGATTTATAACAACCATTCCGGGAATTGATCTCATTAAAGCAATATCTTCTATACATTGATGAGAAGCACCATCTTCTCCGACTGTTATTCCAGCGTGGCTTGCTCCAATTTTTACGTTAAGGTGTGGATAACCTATGGAGTTTCGTACCTGTTCAAAAGCTCTACCAGCTGCGAACATCGCAAAGCTGCTTGCAAAAACTATGTTTCCGCAACTTGCTATACCAGCTGCAACAGACATCATATTTGATTCGGCTATTCCACAATTTATAAATCTTTCAGGGAACTTTGCCTTAAATAGATCTGTTTTTGTGGATTTTGAAAGATCGGCATCAAGTACTATTAAATTTTTATATTTATCTCCCAATTCTGCAAGAGCCTTACCATAAGCCTCTCTTGTTGCTATTTTTTCTGACATATTCAAGCTCCTAATTTCTCTAAATATTCATCAAGTTCTTTTATTGCCTGTTCATATTGTTCTGGTTTTGGTGCAACACCGTGCCATGAAGCGTTGTTTTCCATAAAAGAAACGCCTTTACCTTTGATTGTCTTTGCTACTATAACTGTAGGTTTGTCTTTTGTAGTTTTAGCTGTCATAATTGCATTGTAGATTTCTTCGTAATTATGCCCGTCAATAGTTATAACATTCCATCCGAAAGCCTTAAATTTTTCGTCTATAGGCAAGGGGTTCATTACTTTGGTAATGTCACCATCAATCTGAAGTCCATTAAAATCAACAAAAGCTGTTAAATTATCAAGTTTATAATGTGCTGCGAACATTGCGGCTTCCCATATTTGACCTTCTTGTAATTCTCCATCACCGAGAGCTGTGTAAACTCTATAATTTTTTTTGTTTATTTTGGCTGAGATTGCCATACCACAAGCGGCTGAAAAACCCTGCCCAAGTGAACCAGTAGACATATCTACTCCCGGCACACCTTTCATATCGGGATGTCCCTGTAAATAACTTGTGACGCATCTGAAATTTTTAATTTCATCTTTTGGGAAAAAGCCTCTTTCAGAAAGCACGCCATATAAAGCTGGTGAACAATGTCCTTTGGAGAGGACGAATCTATCTCTATCCTCCCACTTTGGGTTTTTTGGGTCGATATTCATTACTTCAAAATATAGAACTGTAAGAATATCGGCAATAGAAAGAGATCCTCCCGGATGACCTGAGTTTGCACAGAAAACTGCAGTCAAGGCATTTTTTCTAACGTTTGTTGCTATTTTAGCAAAATTCTTTAACTTAGAACTATCCATTAAAAAAACCTCCAGACTAAAAAATTAACCAATAACTTTCTGGATAGGTAGAAGTGCCGCGCCGAGTAAGGGTGCATCAGAAATAAACTTAGAGGTAATAATTTTAACATCGTCAACACCTTCAAACCCATCCTTACTGAAAATATTATTCTTAATAGGTTCGATCAATAAATCTTCATATTTTGCAACATTACCTCCTATTACAATAACAGAAGGATCAAGTCCCAAAATTAAGTTTTCGATTCCTAAAGAAAGATACTCTATATATTCATTCCAGATTTTTGTAGCAACTTCATCTTTTTCTCTTACAAGAGAAATTAAGTTGTGAATATCTATTTTTTTTCCTGATTTTTCGTAATAATTATCGAGAAGTGCTTTTTCTGAAACATAGAGCTCCCAGCAGCCATTTCTTCCACAGTTGCATTTTTTCCCTCCTGGGATTATGACCATATGACCAAATTCACCAGCCCTCTGGTTTTTACCTTTGTAAAGATGTCCGTTCATTATAATACCTGTTCCAACTCCCTGTGTGATAGAGATATAGATGAAATTGTTTGCCTTGCTACCGGACAACATATATTCAGCGACAGCTCCACAATTTGCCTCATTTTCTATATAAAAAGGCAATTTGAAAACATTTCCAAACTGTTTAAAGTTTATATTTTTCATATTGAGGTTTGGAGCAAGTTCGAGCACCATTTTTTTCTCATTAACAGTGCCAGGTAGTGAAAAACCTATTCCAAGAATTTTTTCTTCGTCTATGTTTTTTTCTTTCATAATTGTTGTAATTTCTTCTGAAATTTTTGAGATTAATTCGTCTATTTTTGCAAAAGATTTTGTAGCGAAACTTTTTTCAACTATAATCTTGCAATCAAGATTTACTAAAGCTATTTTTACACTTTCAACGTCTATATCGACACCGAAAGAAAACCTTGAATCAGGGACAAACCTTATAACTACTGGTTTTCTACCACCACTTGAGCTTGCAACTCCGGCTTCTTCAAGTATCCCTTCTTCTATTAGTTCATTTACATTTGTTGCAACCGTTGGAATACTTATCTTTGTTCTTAAAGAAATTTCTTGTTTTGTTAACTCTCTTTTATTCATTAATAGTGTCAAAATTTTTTTTCTGTTATAGTTTTTTATCGATCCGTGAGTAATAGGCTCTTCTTTTTTAACCACTTTTGCTCTCCTGATTTTTTTTAATTATAATAAAGCAAATTGATAACTTTTTCAAATAAAACACGTTTTTAAGAAATTTATTTTAAATATTTTTTTAAAAGTTCAGGGCTACCATAAATATATCTGGTAACCCTGAAGAAAATTGTATTATTCTATGCTCATTACATACTGGTTAAGTATAGCCTCAAGCATTTCCTGTCTACCGGAAACGTTGGTAATCTTATCATTTTCGAGAGCATATTTTTCGAGTTCTTTAAAGCCAACTTTACCTGCAACAATATCTTTACCTATGCCTTCTCTATAAGATTTATATCTTTCAGCAATAAAGTTTTCAAATACTTTGTCTTCGATTAATTTGTAAGCTACTTTAAGTCCTTTTGCGAAGGCATCCATTCCAGCAATATGACCATAGAATAAATCAACTGGTTCAAATGAAGCTCTTCTGACTTTTGCGTCAAAGTTTGTTCCACCTGAAGTAAATCCACCAGCGAGGAGAATCTCATACATTGCAAGCGTAGTGAGGTAGATATCAGTTGGGAATTGATCTGTATCCCAGCCGAGGAGGAGGTCTCCCTGGTTGGCGTCAATAGAACCAAGCATACCATTAATTCTTGCAAGCCTTAATTCGTGCTGGAATGTATGATAGGCTAAAGTTGCGTGGTTAACTTCTATATTAAGTTTGAAATACTTATCGAGATCATATTTCTTTAAGAAGCCCATAACGGTAGCAGAGTCAAAGTCGTATTGATGTTTTGTAGGTTCTTTTGGTTTTGGTTCTATAAGGAATTGACCCTTAAAACCTATTTCTTTAGCGTAATCAACAGCCATTTTTAAGAATCTTGCAAGGTTATCGAGTTCGAGACCGAGATCTGTATTGAGTAGTGTTTCATATCCTTCTCTACCACCCCAGAAGACATAGTTTACACCACCAAGCTCAAGTGTAACCTCAAGAGCCTTTTTAACCTGAGCGGCAGCATAAGCAAAGACGTTAGCATTACAACTTGTTGATGCACCATGAACATATCTTGGATGGGAAAAGAGATTTGCTGTTCCCCATAAAAGTTTAATTCCTGTGGCATTTTGCAATTCTTTTGCTAGTTTTACGATTTCATCAAGATTTTTGTTTGTTTCTTTAAGACTATCACCTTCTGGAGCAATATCTCTATCATGAAAACAATAAAATGGAATGCCAAGTTTTTGAATAAATTCAAAATTGGCTCTCATTCTCATTTTTGCTTTTTCCATTGGATCTGTTGTCTTATCCCATAGTCTTATCATTGTTCCGGCTCCAAAAGGATCCTGACCACTTCCAGTGAGAGTATGCCAGTAAGCTACAGCAAATCTTAGATGTTCCTTCATTGTTTTATTGCCAACTTTTTCGTCGGGATTGTAATATTTAAAAGCCAAAGGATTTTTTGACTTACTGCCTTCATACTTGATTTCTGGCACGTCTTTAAAAAATTCATTCAACATACTTACCTCCTATTCTCATTTATTTTAAATTAAAAAATAAAAAATTGCAACCTTTTTAAAATTATTTTAAAAAGTTTTTTAAATAAAATTTATTCTGAATAATTGCCTAAAAATTAGATAGTATTTTTATTTATTTCTGAAAAATAATCAATTTAAAATGGGTATAAGGTTTAAGAATCTATATTTTTCTTATAGAGATGGCTGGCATAGAATTTGCAAATTAAGTATAAAGTTTTCAATATGGAGGTTTGTATGAAGAAAACTTTACTTATTACATTTTTGGTGTTAATTTCTGCGAATTTTCTTTTTTCGCAGGAAGAGATATCTCCTAAAACTTTACTGATAGGACTCGATACTGTGTGGGTCCTTCTTACGGGTTTGCTAGTATTCTTTATGAATACTGGGTTTGCTATGGTTGAAAGTGGACTTATAAGGGCAAAGAATACTGTTAATGTTCTTGCGAAGAATTTTATAGTATTTGCCATAACCACTTTTGTTTACTGGATTGCCGGATGGGGACTTATGTTTGGGAATGGTAATGATTTTATGGGACTTAAAGGAATCTTTTTTGTCAACAATGGTGTAGATGTTTATGATGCCATTTCCTGGACGCAGGTTCCTTTATGGGCTAAGTTTTTCTTTCAGTTAGTTTTTGCAGGCACAGCTGCTACTATTGTATCTGGTGCGGTGGCTGAAAGGATAAAGTTTATAAGTTTTCTTATCTTTTCGGCTTTGCTTGGTATACTTATCTATCCTATAGTTGGACACTGGATATGGGGTGGAGGATGGCTTGCAAAGTTAGGTATGTTTGATTTTGCTGGTTCTACTGTTGTACACAGTGTGGGTGGTTGGGCTGCTTTAGCTGGAGTTTTGCTTTTAGGTCCAAGAACTGGTAAATACAGAAAAGATGGTAGTGTAAATCCTATAATGGGACACAATCTATCTCTTGTAACACTTGGAGGTTTAATACTCTGGTTTGGATGGTTCGGATTTAATCCCGGTTCTACGATGGCTGTAGGAGATGGTAAAGCTATAGCTCATATATTTATAACCACTAATATTGCTGCTGTTATGGCAATTATATCTTCTACTATTACTTCTTGGATATTGCAAAAGAAGCCAGATTTAACGATGATTATAAATGGTTGTTTAGCTGGTCTTGTTGCTATAACAGCCCCCTGTGCTTTTGTAACTCCTAATGCAGCAGCTATAATAGGTTTGATAGCTGGGTTCCTTGTAGTTGTTAGTGTTATTACTTTTGATAAGTTGAAGATTGATGATCCTGTAGGAGCTTTATCTGTTCACCTTGTAAACGGAATTTTTGGAACGATAGCTGTTGGTCTTTTTGCAAAAGATGGGATTACAGGGACAGCTACTGGTAATGGATTATTCTATGGTGGTGGATTAAAGCTACTTCTTGCTCAGCTTACTGGTGTTATAGCTGTAGGTTTATATACTTTCCTGCTTGCCCTATTTATATGGTTTGTGATTAAGGCTATTCTTGGTATAAGGGTAAGCAAGGAAGAAGAGATTCTTGGTCTTGATATTGGTGAGCATGGGCAAGAAGCCTACCCTGATTTTCAGGGATTTATCACCAAATAAGGAGGTAATTTATGAAGTTGATTATAGCTGTAGTAAGACCGGAAAAGTTAACTGAAGTAAAACAGGCTTTATTTGAAGCTGGTGTAGGTAAAATGACTGTAACGAATGTTATAGGTTGTGGGCAGCAGGGAGGATATGAAGAGGCATATAGAGGAGCTATTTCGGAAGTAAATCTTCTCAAGAAGGTAAGGTTTGAAATAGCAGTGAATGATGACTTTGTTCAACCAACCATACAGGCAATTCTCACGGCTGCAAGGACAGGAAAGATAGGAGACGGAAAGATCTTTGTACTTCCTCTCGAAAGGTGTATAAGAGTAAGAACCGGAGAGGAAGGGAAAGAGGCCATTGGATAAAGAAGGGTGGGTTTTGACCCACCCTTAATTTATTTTATAGATGAAAGAATCTTTGTGGCGTTATCTATAAATTGTCTATTCTTTATAATATTTTTTCTATCTTCAGAGGCAAGTTTAATGAATTTATTAAGAGCAAATTTTGCGTCATCAAATTTCTGTAAAGAGTAAGCAACTACGCCAAAATAATAGTAATTTTCTATGCTTGAGAATTCAACTTTTTTATTCATTATCATTTTACCAACTTCGTATGCTTTTTCAAACTTTTGGGTTTGCATTGAGAGCGTAAAAATCCAGTTTAATATTTCATTATTAGGGTTTGATTTTAAGAGATAATCAACAAATTTATCAGCTTTTTCAACGTATGGAGTATAGCCAAAATTAATACCTCTGAGATAAAGGAGTGTTATTGTATTCTGGAAATTGATTAAAATATTTTGTTCTATTGGTATTTTATTATTTATGATTGTATCACAATAGTTTATCATTTCTGTTAATTTTGAAGATGGAATTTGTTTAAGATTCTGAAACATATTTTCTATTGGGGCGAAGTTTTTCCATACTGGGTGGTTATCGTACTTGCCTTTTGAACTATTGTACCACAACAAAACTTTTTTCAATTTTTTCATATAGTATTCAAAATCTTTTATATTCTTGGCTTCATTCTGTGGATTTTTGAAACTATCGAGCATCAAATATGCAAATAAAACATTATAAGTTCCAAATGAGTTTGGATATAGTTCAACACCTTTTTTGAATAACTCTCCAGCTTTTGAAGAGAGGTCTTCTATTTCATTCCTTAGGTATACGAGTCCAATGTTGTGGAATACAGATAATGAATCCCATCCATAAAAGATTGCTGTTTCGTAATATTCTTTTGCTTTTTTCCAGTTTTCCTGTATTAGAGAGTCGATATTTTTTATTATTTCTGGATTTTTTTCACCTTTTTTTAATTCTATTAATTCATTTACTCTATCTCTATAAATTTCACCAAATTGATAACCGTAATTAATTAATATTTCTCTTGAAAGGACATCGAAGTATTTTGCGTTAGGAATTTCTTTCCATCTTAAGAGCAGGTTTTCAAAGTAACCATCTTTAAGTGGTGGTTCATACATTTTTACAAAGGCTACTTTATCACCCTTTAATTCTACGAGTCCTTCATTTTTAAGTTCAGAAACTTTTTTGATAGTGAAGTTTTGACTTACTGGTCTTTTGAGCCAATCGCTGAAAAGTTTTGTAGCGTCATTGATTGTAACGGACTTTTTCACCTCAAGGTAATCGACGAGTTTGTATTTAATATTCTGAACTTTATACATTATACCATATCTTTTGTAGTAATAATCACCAAGCCCGAGAGATTCGAGATATTCTTTTGGTAAAGGTCTTTTAAAATCCTGAAAATATATTTCACCGAGTTCGTATGGAGCTGGCCTTTCCCATGTAAGATAAACGGGTCTTCTTCCCTGCCAGTATGGAATGAAGTAGGGGTCTTTCCTATCTCTTATATCCTCATAAAAAGGTTCTTCACCTGCGAATAGATGTGTATCTACGAGTTGCATTCTTCGTTGAATAGTTTGGTAGTCAACATATCTTAAATCACCATATATTCTCTTGAATATATTACCCTTCTGGTCGTATGGAGAGACGTCAGGTCTTACTTTTTCTGCGTAGGTGAAATAAAGTGAACCAAAAACCTGATTATCCCCACCTTCAGTCATAAAGACAGAATTTTGTTCGCTACACATAAGCAAATTTTTTGAGTAGTCATGGTTAAGCCAGTTAAGATGGTTGTCATTATATTTATAGTTTTTTAAAAAAGTTAAAATTGAAAATATGAATAAAATAGTAGCAGTGAGGAATGTTGCCAATGAAACATCTTTGTGATTGCTTATGTTATCGAAAAAATCTATGATAGATAATTTTTTCTGTTCATTCATAAAATTACTCCAATTTTTTATATTATTTTAAAATCATTTAGTTTTTTTCTCAATTTTTTTATCTTATCTTTTATATCTGGGCTTTCTGTAATTTCTGTAACAAGGGCAACTGTTTTTGCTCCTCTTGATAGGACTTCTTCTATATTGTGTTCTTTAATTCCTCCTATTGCAACGAAGGGAAGGTGGATATTTTTTACAACATATTCGAGGTATTCAAGGCCAACGGGGGAAGTGTTTTTTGTGTCTGTTTTAAATATTGGTCCTACACCTATGTAGTCAACATCTTCTTTTAAGGCATTTTGTGCCTGTTCTATGCTGTGAGTAGATAGGCCTATAATTTTATTTTTACCGATAAGTTTTCTTACTTCTTGAACTGGCATATCATCCTGGCCGATATGAACTCCATCGGCATCAACTGCCATTGCGATATCGATATGGTCATTAACTATGAAGAGGACACCATAATCTTTAGTCATTTTTGCTATTTCTTTGCATTCGAGATATTTTTCTCTTATAGTTTTATTTTCTTTTTCTCTATATTGTAAAATTTCTATTCCAGCTTCAAGCATTTCTTTTACGACTTCTAAGTTTTTTCGTCCTAAAGAACGTTTTTCGCAAGTTATTGCGTATAAGCCTGAAGGAAGTTTTTTCATAATCAATTTCTTCTGTCTATTTCGACTTCTTTTCGGAGTCTTGTAATAACGTCTGCAGTTATATCTACTTCTTTATCTATAAAAAGTATGGAATCGGCTGATCTTTTAAATATTACGCTAAAACCCTTTTCCATACCAATTCTCTGGATTACTATATTTATTTTCTGGTAGATTGATTTTGTCATTTCATCTTTTAAAGAAATGAGGGTATTATTTACCTCGTTAACATATTCTGTAAGTTTTTGTTTTTTTAATTCTATTTCTGCAAGGCGAGAATTTCTTTCTGATTCATTTAAGGATTGATTTGTAAGGCTTGATTCGAGTATGTTTATTTCTTCTTTTCTTTTATTAATTTCTATTTCATATTTATCCCTTTCGTCTTTAAGTCTCTTTTGTATATCTGAAATTCCGGGATAAGCAGCAAATACTCTATCAAGGTCAACAACACCAATCCTTACAAGTTTTATTGCAGAGTATGATAGATTTATGCCTGTTAATATGATTAAAAATATGAAAAAGTTTCTCATTATTACCTCCGTATTTTATTAAAATAGTCCCTGAATACTTATAACTGGTGAAATTTCATCAAAAAGTCCATCACCCTTAGTAAGTCTGAATCTATTCTGATAACTATCGTAGAAACCTCGTCTTGCCAAGTAGAATCTGATTGGTAACATAGGAATATTTATCTGAATTCCAAGTCCGAAACTCAGTCTATAGCCTTCTGGATTGAAAGGAGCCCAATCGTTATATTTTGCCCACAAATTTCCCATATCGTAGAAAAATACGCCCCAAATTGGATCGTAGATAGGGAATCTCAATTCAGAACTTATGTAAAATTTGCTGTTTCCATAACCAGAAGCGGCACCGAGCCATCCTCTTAAGTTATAAACTCCGTCGTAATAGTACTGGTCAACATAATCAACGTTGAATTTACCGTCAAATTGGTTAAATATAAACCCCTGAGAAGTGTGCATTGCGAGGACAAGTTTCCAGAAAAGTGTCTGGTAGTAAGTAAAATTGAAGGTAATTTTGTTTGCGTCGAATTCTCCACCAACAAGTCCACCGATATAGCTATAATTTACTGAGAATATCTGTCCATATGTAGGTGCCATAGGATGATCTGTAGAATTAAATGTTGCCCCTGTATTGATTCTATTTTTCACTCTCCAGTCTCTTGATAATCTATTTGTTAAGTCGGAGTAGAAAACCCACTTGTTTTGAGCTGTATCGTAAACATAAGGATTATTAAAGTTTGCATCTCTTTCGATATATAGTTCGGATCTGAATCCGAGAGAAGCCACCCAGTATTCAAAGAATCTTCTTGAGACTGTGGGTTCAAGAGATATTTCATATCTGTTATAGAAATAGTCTTTTGGTATTTCGCTTAAAGTAGCTGAAGGGTCGGATATGTAGTTTAAAGATGTTTTGTCAAGTACTCCATCATTATCTTCATCTACAGCGATGTTGAATATATATCTATAGAATGAAAGCGATATGCTGAATGTTGTAGGATCATCAAAGACGTAAGGTTCGGTGTAAGATAATGAGATGCCCTGAGATTTTTCTGCCCAGCCGGCGTTAAGTGAAACTTTTCTACCTGTTCCGAAGAGGTTATTTTCAGAGATACTACCCTTCAAAAAGAAGCCACTTTCTGTTCCATAACCCACACCAGCAGTGATAAGACCGGTTCTTTGTTCTTCCACGCTAATATCAAGATTTATAAGACCTTCTGCACTACCTGGAAGGGGTGTGAAATTTACAGTAGAGAAGTACTGAAGTTGCATAAGTCTTTCGTAGGAACGTCTAACTTTACTCTGGACGTACATTTCGCCTTCTTTAAATACTATTTCTCTTTCTATTACTTTTCTTTTTGTTCGTGTATTTCCTGATATAGTATAGCTTTCGATGTGAGCTCTTGGCCCTTCTGTGATCACAAGGTCAACGTCAACGATCATATTTGTTGTGTCTCTTTTAAATACGAGAGAAACATTGGCATATAGGTGTCCGTTATCGCTATATCTATTGTATATATCATATCTTGTTTTATCAATCTTTACTTTATCAAAAAATTCTCCTTTTTTGAGGGTGATATATTTATTTAAATCTTCAGTGGAGAAGAGGGTATTTCCTGTTATTTTGATTTCTCCAGTCTTATATCTTTCACCTTCTTCAAGTTCGATATAGACGACGATAGCTTTATGTTTGTCTTTATCTTTGCCGAGTTCTTCTATTTTCCATTCGTATCTTTTTATATCTATGTCTATGTATCCTTTATGGTGATATAGTTCTATAATTCTCTGTTTATCTTCTTCAAATTCATCTTCTTTCAAAACTCCTGAAACGAAGATGAGGAATTTTTCTTTTGTTTTCATTATGGAAGTAATTTCACCTTTTTTTAAGTTTTTATTTCCTTTTATATTTATTTTTTCAACGACAACTTTTTTTTCTTCTTTTATGTTAAAAGTAATTTTGTAAGAATTTTTTTTGACGTCATGAACATCGAGTTTATAACTTACGACTGCGTCTAAGAAACCTTCACTTCTGTATTTTTTTTCTATTGCGGCGAGTGAAGATTTGATCTTTTGTTCTGTGATGAAGGATTCTTCTGTAATTTTCATTTCCTTAAGCAGATCGTCTCTTGCTATTGATTTGTTACCTTCAAACTTTATAGTTTTCAGGTAAGGATTTTCTTCGACGACAAATTTTACTATCTGGCCTTCAGTAGTATTGGATAAAAAAAGTTCTACTTTTTTAAACATATCAAGGCCATACATTTTTTTAAGAGCATTATTAAGAGTTCTTTCGTTAACGAGCTGACCTTCTCTCAAATCAATTAATGATTTTAGTTCTTCTTTTCTTGCGTTTATTAAACCTTCAAATTGGATTTTATAAATTTTAATTTGCTGTTGCTGGGAAAAAGCCACAGCATAGCATAAAATAGCTATAAGGATTAACGCATATCTTTTTAGCATAATTTCCTCTCTATGATTAAAATTTTCGCATAAATTTTAATTCCAGAAGCTGTTCATATTTTCTATCTTTACCACCTGTGTTGTATGGTTGATATTTCCAACCAACATCGAAATAAGGTAAATCAAGTTCAAGCCCAAGAGAATGTAGTGGTATAAGCCCATAAACTGAGTATGGGTCTTTTTCAAAGTATAATTCATATTCAAAAAATAAAACTGGGAAAATATATTTTCCCATTATCAATCCACTTCCAGAAATATAATCTCTGAAGTCTGTGTTTGTATTTCTTCCAAAGCCAGACTCAACATAATTCTGGAGGATTGTTGATCTGAAACTGAAAACGTCCAGACCAATTCTTCTTTTTATTTCAATAGAGAGTGGGTTAAAGAAAAACAAGTTTTCTGCTACGCCCACTCCTGTTTTTAAGTAATCCGATGTTGCAACGTTAGTAAGAGATTCTTTTGTATCAACTCCTATTCCGAGTATGAGTGCCAGTTCATTTTTAGGTTTCTCTGGCACTGAATAAAAATCCTTCAGTATAATTTTAGTAGCTTTTCCTTCAAAGGTCAAATAAATGTCGACATTTTCTTTATCAATATCCCTGTATCTATACCATAGTATCATATCTACATTGGGGATATAATCTTCACCATTAAAAATCAGATTTCCTTCTTTGATTGTAAAATTTTTGGACAGGTAGGTAAAATCTCCCCTTTCGATAGCTAAATTACCTTTTATTTTTATGTTCATAGAAGCTAATTCTCCATTTACGTAAAGGGTTGAATTTTTCTTAAATACGAATTGATTGAGTGGAGTTGAAAATTTGTTGTTATTTCCGACTGTGAGGATGAGATTTAAGTTAATATTTTCAGGTAAATTTTTGTCAAGAGATAAATCTTTTGTTTCAAAGAAAGATGTTACTGGTAGATTTGCCGAGAAATTTTCAAATTTTATATCGCCTTTTATGTTTATTTTATTTTTATTTCCTGTAATGTGAAATTCATTAAAGGATAATTTTCCTGTGAGTGAGAAATTTCTTTCGAGGTAATTTATATTTAAGAAAGTTTTTTGATTTGCTGGATTAATTTTTACGTCAAGATATGGTGTAAAGATGTCTCTAATATCTATGAAGCCATTTAATAAGAAATTGCCTGTTTTGGTTGGTATGTTTATATTATTAAGAACCACATAACTGTTTGTTACTTGTAGTGTAGCATTGAAATTGGTAATATGTGTTTTAGAATAGTTTACAGAGCTTGATAGGTTATTGAGTTCTATAGCTCCATTTATATCAGGGTTATCAAGTTCTCCACTTACTGTTATATTTCCTCTTGAATGTCCGCTATTAAATTTGATGGGTAAAAAGTTATTAACGAAGTATAGAGAAGTGTTATATAAGATATTAATTGACATATCGTTTTTATCAACGATTCCTCTTGTAAAGAGTTCAAAATTCTTGTTTATAAAATCGATTTTCCAATCTTTTTTTTCTTTTGAGAGATTTATATGACCATTAAGTCCGTTAATACTTTCTGAATAAAACAGGAGATAGTTATTTTCAAAAGCTATTCTTCCAGAAATGTCTTCCAGAATGCCAGTGGGATTTACATTGTATATTTTATAGACTGCTGAATATGAATTTTTGTCTTTATTAATGATAGTAGAGATATAGTCGGCTGAGAATATGTTGTCATAAATTATCTTCCCGTTTATATTGAACTTGTTAACATTTCCATAGAGGGACATTGTAAGATTGAGGTTATCATAGACAAATTTTGAATTAACTATATTTAATTCTTCATTTTTAAAAGTAAAATTATCTATTTTAAGGGAGAAATATTCTGGCAATCTTTTATCAAATAGAAAGATATTACCAGAAATTGATGGGGAATCGTAAAATGATTCTTTTTTGACTGTAGTTTTTAAAGTTAAAAACATATTTCTTTCATCTTTTTTGAAGATAGGATTTTTTACTAAGAATTTTTGGATGTCTGTATCGAGTGTAAAACTTCCATTTTTGTAGATGAAATCTATTTTACCTCCTCTTATAAAAGCAATAAGGATTCTTTTTGTTTCTGGAGAAAGTCCCATAATGCCTCTACCAAGCAAGGTATCCTGAGAATTTTCAATGGAAAGCAGAGGAATGTCGTAATATGAATTTGTTTTATTTACAAGAATTATTTTTGAAGAGATTGAAAATTTATCATAATCTGGTATTATAAATTCTCCCTTTAAGTTAGCTTCTTCGATACCCCATTCTGAGACTGAGCCGATTAAGTTAAAATTTAATATAGAATCTATTCCGAATTTTTTAATGCTGTAATTTTCACTGTTTAATCTGAAGCTATATTTTTGTTTTTCTTTTGAAACATTGAGGAAGATTTTTCTATCGAAGATTAAAGAGGCTTTATCAAAAGTAGAATTTTTGCTTAGTATGATATTTCCAATTATAGGGATTTTATTTTTATTAATTTCGGTTGTTCCGCTGATAATTATGTTTGTATTGCTGAGATTTGCTGTTAAATTCATTTTTAAGTAGTCAAAGAAAGAAAGTTTATTGACAGTCAGTTTATTGTTATTATAATTAAAATCTGAAGAAAATATTTCTTTTTTCTGTCTATCATTTCCTTTGAGGTTGATATTGAAGGAAGATATTTTGAATGGTTTTAAAGAGATTTTAAAAGAATTTTCTCCATTTATAAAACTATCACTATTTTTCATAAAAATATTTTTTAGTTTCAGATGAACAATTCCTTCTGAATCGGAAAAGTTTCCGTTAAAGACGAGACCAGGATTTTTATCGATACCCTTTATATTTATATTTTTTTCATTGAAGTAGAAATATGAATCGAATCCATAGAAGTTTATATCGTTTAGTTTTAAATTATCGCTGAATATTCTTAATGCATTATCTTTATAAGCAAGGTTAATAATTCCAGATAGATTTTGTTTAAGATATAGTAAATCAAAGGAAACAGAGCCTTTGATATCATTGTAGAAGTCAAGATTTGCATTTAATTTTCTGAATAGGTAGGTGTTTAATTGAAATGAGATATTTTTTCTTATATCGTTTCCAGAAAAGTTAAATACAAATTTATCTTTTGCGTTTACATTTGATACGAAGAGGTTAAGGTTAAAATTTTCATTTTTAAATAAACAATTTAGGTTTGCGAAATATTCTCCTTTAGGCATAAGGTATTCGAGGAGGTAATATCTATTTTTTTCGGGGTAATTAATGTTAAAATTTCTTTTTACTTCAAATGAGAAGCCATTTTCTGAATTATTTATATAGAATATATTTTTGAAGAGATTTTTTTCTATATTTTCAAGATTTGTAGAAACAAATCTGAAACTTTCTGTTTCGATGAGAGGGATACCACCTACTATGAAATTAGAAATATTAAAATCTGAAGAAAGATTGACAAAGTTTGATCCTTCGTTTATTCCTAAAGCTATACTGAAGTCGATGACTGACTGGACAAAATTTATTTTATGTGACTGGTCTATTTCTGCGGATACCAAGCCATTGAAGCTCATTAAGTTTTGGGAAATGTAATTTTTAAAATTATTAATATAAAAATATGCATTGATATCTGGAAAGAAGCCAAGTTTAACTAGCATATTTTTTATTTTTATAGTATTTTTTTGATTTTGAGAGATATAGAAATAAGGGTATTTTTCGAATATTTTTTTTAAGTAGCCTGAGGCTTTTTTATATTCTGCCTCAAATGACACTCTGTCTATATCTATAAAATAGAATGCTTCGGCTGGATATTTTACGTTAAAATTAAAAATATTGTAAAAAACAGTTGTATTCTTTATTTTTAATTCCATTCCATTTGAATCGGATAGTTTGATTTCTTTGATTTTAAGGAAGAAAAATGGTAGGTGGAATAAACCTTTCAAACTTGATTTGTTAACGATTAAGGCGTTTGCAACTGTCTTTTCTATTTGAGGTTTATTAATGTAAATAAAAATATTACTTCCTATAAAGATTAAAAAATAAAATCCAAAAATAAGTAAAAAAAAGGTAAGGAAAAAAAACTTTAAATACTTCATATCTTATATACTAATAAGAAAATTGAAAAAAGAAAATTAATTAAAAAATTCGTCAAGTTTATCAAGAAATTTTTTGTCTGCCATATCGATTGCCTGAGTTTTATTAAGTCCCTGACCTTTAACGCTGAATTTATATCCTTTTTCAGTCTCTTTAGTTGATATATTAATTATTGAAATAGAGGTTTGTATTTCGTAAATTTTTATTTCAGAAGAACCAAGATCATATTCTGTGAATTTTATATCTTTTCCTAGTTCACCGAGATAATTGTGATTCCTATAAATAAGAATCAAATTTTTTAATTCTTTAAAATCTTTTGCTAAGAATTTTAATATCTTATCTCTTAAGCTATCGCTTGAATCGTTTTCTTTTAAGATTTTAGAAATATCGACTGCTTTAACCTGAAAGCCTTTATTGGCGAGTTTACCTGTAATTTCTTCCTGAAATTTTGGGAAAAATTTATTTTTTTCATTTTCTACATCTATGAGAACAACGGCAGATGGGATTGCCTTAAATTTATCTGTGATTTTGAGTTTTAATTTAAGAGCGAGGAGGTTGTTATATTTTTTAATATCTTTATAGAAATCCTCATCGAGTTTTTTAAGATTATCAAATCTCTTAAGTGAGAAAAGGATAGAAAGTTCTAACTCGTCTTTGAGAGAAGTTTTTTCGACATTGAGAGTTAAGGTGCCATTTTCGTCAGTTTGAAAACCCTTTTTGGCTGTGATAAGGGATTCGTTATCATTACATTCATAAGACATAAGAAGGCCTTTAACTGGTGTGAAATTTTTTGTGGTTTTCACAATAATTTCTATATCATCACTTCCGCCTTCTTTGTAAACGAAAGATGGCTTATTATTCAAGGATATTCTTAATGAAGATATTATTTGAGTTATAAAGTCTTTTGAATCGGTGTAGATATCAGAGTTTTCTTCGGCTCTTTCGCTTATTTCGAGGGCAGAGAGGGCATTATCGAGAGCTTTTACCACTTCACCAGTTTCATAGAGTTTTTTTGCTTCTGTTAATAATCTTTTAGCCTCTTCTCTCTGGGAGAGGACAAGTTGTTTTAATCTTTTTCTTTCGTTTTCGACCCATTTGACTGGAGATTTTATCAAAACATAAAAAACATAACCATCTGTATATTCTTCGTAGTAAACATCTTCAATTTCTGTGGCAATACTTGCACTTGCTTTTCCTTCTATGGATTGAATTATGTTTTCTTTGAAGGTGGAGCTATCATCGGTGTCGCTATATTGTTTTGTTGACTGGAATTTTGTGGTGGCTCTGAAACCTATAAATTCGAGAAGTCTTGAAGCTGCATCGTCTATAGCTGATTTTCTTGCTTCCTGAAGGTTTTTATTTTTTTTACTTATTCCGACGAAGTAATAATTTTCGTCGGTAGTTTTTTTCTTTAAAATCCAGTAAGGTTGATTTGGGCTTGAAGTTTTTATTAATCTTGGTGAAGTATCTTTGACATTAGAGGAGCAAGAAAAAAGTATAAAAAACAGGATTAAAATTCTTTTCATTTTCATATGGGTACCTCTCTTTATATATATTAGCATAAAAATGAAAAAATAAAAACTTTTTAATGTGATAAATTAAAATTTAAATAGATAATATTTTTTATTCCGTTATGAGATATTCATTTTAAGAAGGAATTATTTATTTTTGTTTAATATAGTTATTAATTTTCATTTTTTTCGAGTATTGAATTAATATAATCTTTGTCGGATTGAGTCCAGAAAATATCGAACAAAATCCCGACATTTTCAGGGTCTATAGCTTTTGGTAAAAGTAACTCAAGACTATCTTTTTTGTCATTCTGAAAATTGATAGTAAGGATAATTTCTTTAATTTGTTTCATATAGAAATTTGATTTTTTTGCTACTTGTTTCAGGATAATTTTCTGAGTGTTATATTGAGGGTTACTTTTTAATTGGGAAATTATGTTTTTAAATTCTTCTTCGGAGTAAGTTTTATTAGTTGCTATCTGGTTTGAAAGTAATATATTTTTTATTTCTGAAATATAGTATTGTATCATTTTTCTTTTATGGAATGGTAAGTTATCTGTTTCAAACATAAGGCTATCAAGATAAATCTGGATTTTTTGTATATCCTCTGTTTTGTAAGTGATTTCTGTAGAAAAGCAAAGGCTTGCGGAAAAGAGTAAAAATATAAGGCTAATATTTTTCATAATATTCCTCCTGTATGAAATATTAGCATCGATGGAAATATTTTTCAAATTAAAGAGGTTAAATTTTTGATTGAAGGTTTATTTTTAGATTTTTTTTAGTTTCAAAGTAATAATTGAGTTCTGGAATTTCAATTTTTTTACATAGTAATAGGTAGTTTTTGAAGTTGTCTTTTGCTTTATATTTTTTGTCTCCTGCGACGGGGTGATTTATAGCACTTGATATAGCTCTTATCTGATGGTGGTGTCCTGTCCAGATTTCTATCTCGCATAAGGTATATTTGTCAGATTTTTTAATTGGTCTAATAATTGTAGCACTTTTGTTTTTTTTATTTTTTAGCCAGTCATTTTTATCTGGAATATTTTCAAGGATTGTAAGGTTATTTACTTTTGAAATATTTTCTGTTCTTATGATTTCTGCCTCAACGAAGATTTGTTTTTCGATATTACCGTGAAGGAGTGATTCGTAGATTTTAATTACTTTATTGTTGCGGAATAATTCTGTGAGTTTTACTGATGTTTTGTAGTTTAAAGCGAATATAATGATGCCTTCTGTATATTTATCGAGTCTATGGACGGGAACGATGAAGTCGTATTTTTTGTGATTTTTAATGTTATCGAGGATAGAATTGTTTTCTCCATAGACTAATTCTCCACTTTTTTTATCAATTACTAAAATATTTTCATCGGAGTAAATTATATCTGGTAATTTACCTATAGATTTTTCTTTTTTGAGTTCGGAAAGTTCAGTTGAGTAAATTTCGTCATTTTCTTTAATTATGTAATCTTTGGATATGGGGGAATTATTGACTAAAATTTTTCTTTTTCTGAATAGTTTATGGAGAAAGATTTTTGAGGCATCGCTTATACGGAGTAAATATTTAAATATTTTCTGTCCTTCTTCGGATTTTGATATTCTTTTTTTCAGCATATTTTTATAAAAGCGGGTCAGAAACAGAATCGAGGATTATATTGCCTCTATCTATTTTCCCTTTAATTATGATATATGAATAGACTTTTTCGTTAAGTAACTTGTAAGCCATTATGTAGATATTATCGTCTTTTTGTTTTAAGATATCGATAACTATTCTTATTTTGCCTTTGAGTTTGTAGCTTAACTCTCTATCCTGTTCAAGGCTTCTTTCTATATTTGAAGTAGAGTTTGTTTTACCTGTAATGGATATATTTCTGGCTTGAATTTTTTCTCCTGCGTAAAATAGGTTAAGGTTATTTTCTATTAATTTTACAAGATTATTTTCAAAGTAGATATAGTTATCGTATAAATTTTCTTCTACATAGTCGAAAGGAGAAGATAGCATAACGGCTACAGGTCTTTCTCTCAAAAAGATATTTGTCTGTGAGTTTCTGAGGAATATGTTATTTGTAATATCGTAGTCTTTATATCTTAAAATCAGGTTTGCTTTAACCTCGAATGGGAAATTGTCGGATATATTGAACTGTAGGATTTTGTCGATTTTTGTTTTATTTTTTGATGTCCTGTTTGTATAGTCTACAATTCTATAGTTAATGAAAGAATTGTATAATTTTTTATTTTTGATATTTTCTGTTGCATTAATATTGATAAGATCTTGTTCGGGGTTGTTTTTAAGTTCGAGAGGCAATTCTTTAATGGTTGTGGTTACTTCATTTTCTCCGATTTCGGTGAATCTGTATTTTTTAATAAGGGTTCTTATGAGTTTGTAGTATAGATTTGGTTTAGCAGAAAATACGGCATCCAAAAAGTTTACGTTATATATAAAATCGATAAAGAAAGGATTTGCTTCTGAATTATTAAGAAGGTTAATAAGTTCAAATCTATTATTAAGTATAACTTCTTCGTATAATTGTTCTGATTTTGAGTTTATTACTGATATAGCGAGGTATTCTATTAATGACTCATAGAATGCTTTTTCTTCGGGGTGGAAATTAATTTTTCCTGAGAGGTAGGAATGAGAAATTTCGTGAGCTAATAGTTTATAAAATTTTGTTTGACTATCTGGTTGAGAGAAGTTTGATATGAAAATAATATTAGCGAATGTTTCCCCTTCTATTGTAACATTCATATCTTCATATTGAAAGATTCCGTCGATTATATGGAGTTGGGAGTAATCAGATGGTTGAATATTTTTTTTGAGGATATTGTTAATTTCTGAAGCATAATCGAGGATTGTTGATGAAGAAAGTTTATCAGAAGTATAGAGGAAGACATTTTCTTTAATAAATCTTGGTTTATTTAATATAATGAGAGTTCCAGAATTTTTTGCGTCGTCTATTTCACTATCGTAGGTCTGGTGTCTTAAGTTATTTGCTTCTGTTTCGGATATAATTTTTCCACCTATTATAGCATATTTGTTTTCTGGTACTGTAATTTTGATGTTGTATAAAAATTTCTGAGAGCTTAAGAAAGGGATGGGTAACCATATTTCTTTTACATCGAGGAAGACTATATTTTTTTTAAGGATAAATCTTTCTTTTTCTACTGGGCCTATTATTGTGAAGTTTATTTCTACATTTTGTCTTTCAGCGGGGGAGATTGGGGGAGTTTTTATTCTGTAAATATTGTAACCATAGAGGAAAGCGTTATCGAATGAGATATTATTATTTCTATATTTTATTGAAGTAATAGTTGTATTCTGGTTGCAGAAGAAATATATTTCGTTGATAGGAGAGTTTTGAGGATTTTCTATAATATATTTTACGTTACCATCTATTTTTTGATTAATTTCGTCAAAGAATAGGTTACAGTTTAAAGATTTTATTTCCACACTTTTTTTGAGTAAAATTTCATCGCAAGAGGTTATAAAAAGAGAGAGAAGGATAAACAAACTCTTTTTAAACATTTTAACCCTACTTTAGATAGATATCATTATAAAATATAATAAATTAAATTTCAAAAAACAATCGGGAAGAAAATTTCTTAAGAATATAAAATAAAAAAGGTGTCCTATGGCTAAAAAGCTGGACACCTGATATTGTTTTAAAAATAGGCTTATTGATGGCTTTCGATATATTTAACTGCGTCACCAATAGTCTTGAGTTTCTGAGCTTCTTCATCTGGTATATCGATACCAAACTCTTCCTCAAGAGCCATAATAAGGTCAACGAGGTCGAGAGAATCTGCTCCAAGATCTTCAATGAAAGCAGCTTCTGGTTTAACTGCTGATTCATCTACGCCAAGCTTATCAACGATAATTTCCTTCACTTTTCCAAAAATATCTGACATTGTAAAAACCTCCTCTATAAAAATCAAGGTGTAATAATTTTATTTTATGTTTTTTTATATGTCAAGAAAAAAAATTAAAAATTTTGGAGTGAGGTGGGTATAGAAATTAAATATTATTTTTATGATTAAAAAACTCCTGCAATGTGGGGGCATTGCAGGAGTTTTTAGTTTTTTCAGTTATTATTCTATTTTTATTTCTATGGAGGAATTTTTGTTATAGTTTTTTATGAGTATTGGAGAGATTTGTTTCATTATTTCGTGTAGGTATTCTATCATAGCGTGGTGGAAAGCTCTTGCTCCAATTTCTTTTTTAGTTTGAGCGAGTTTAAATATTTCGTTTAATAGGGCATCTGTGATTTTAATATTTATGCCGAGAGAAGAAAAGAAGTTTGTGATATAGTTATGTAGGATTGAACTTTTTGAATTAAAGAAGATTTCTTTTAATTTTTCGAAGGGTAGTGGTTCGATTTGGAGTATGCAAGGGAATCTACCTATAAATTCTGGAATCATTCCGTAAGAGATTAACTTTTCAAAAAGATGGGGTGTTTCTATTTTTTTATAATTTTCATTATCATGGTAGGAAGTTGAGAAGCCTATTAAATTTTGTGGATTGTCTTTTTTTGTGGAAGTAATATCGGTAAAAGCTCCTCCTGCTATAAAAAGGATATTTTTTGTATTGATTGTCATAGTGATTGGCTTGGAGTTTTCTGTAGAGAATTGGACCTCTATGTTTGTGCCTTCGATTATTTTGAGGAGGTCTTGTTGAACGCCTTCTCCTATGGCGTCGAGGGAACTGTCTCTATATGTATTTTTTTTAATTTTATCTATTTCATCGAGGTAGATTATGCAAGTTTCTGTAAGTTGTTTTATAGTTTGAAGTTCTTGTTGCTTTTTTTTATTTTCATCTTCTTCTTTATTATCTTCTGAAGCAGGGTATTTTACGCCGAAAATGTTGTAAAATTCTTTGTCTGGAATTGACCCAAATATGCTTTGGGTTATTGGTGATGATGAATTATTATTTATTTTTTTATTATTATATAAGTTGTAGGCATCTTTTATAGCCTGGATGATTATATCCGTTGGTTTTTGTCCAGCATAACCTGATTTAGTGAGGTATGTTGTATTGTATATGGTTACAGGTATATAGAAATCTTCGAGTATTTCGGCTAATTTTTGTATTGCGTAGGTTTTTCCTGATCCAGTTTGACCTAATATAAGAAGGTTAGGTTTTATAGTATCTGTAATTTTAAGATTATTTTTTAAGTTGCTTATGTGGGAAGAGATTGAGATTATAAGTTGTTGTTTAAGATTTTCTTGTATTTTCAGTTCGGAAATTCTTTTGATTATTTCTATAAGTTGGGTATCTTTTTGATTTGTTTCTTTGTTTTCTGAAAATGAGATAGTTATTTTGTTGTTGATTTTTAATGTTTTGATATTATTTGTTGGTTTGTAATTTTCGAAAAGGTTTAATTGAATATTATTTTCTTTAAACATATTTTTCCCTCCTTTTTGTTTTTTAAGATTTACTGGAAAATTTTTTTGTTCTTTCATAATTGCCTCCTTTATTTTTTAAAATTTAACTTTAATTTTATTAAACAATTATTGTTTTAATTTAATAATTTAATATTATGAAGTATTGTAAGAGTGTTTTATTTTAAAATTTTTGATTGCATTTATTTGTTTTTGTTGGAATTTTTGAATTGAGTTTTGGATGAATTTTATCATATATATCTCCTGATATATATAACAAAACATTTATAAATAACTTTTTTGTTTTTCTATGTATATAATGCTTTTGTCACTATTACTTTGATTTTTAAAATTTTTAATAACTTTAGATAAAACAACAAATTAGTCGAAAATTGGTTTTTTGGAGTAAAAAATTTTTTTATGTTATTTTTATTTGTTTAAGTAAGGTAGCTTTCTGGAATGTTTAAAAAGTTAGTTTTTTGATGAAAGATTTTTTTATTTTTTATTTTTTGGTTTAGTTGGTGTTTTTGTTTATTTGTAGATATTTAAATAATTTAGATTGAATGGCTGTTAGTTTTAAAGATTTTTGGTTTTTTATTCTTTTATATGTCTGATTCGGGGGTTGTTTTTTGATTTTTTTATTTTGTTTAATTGTATATTTTGTAAAATATTAAGTGTGTATTTTTGTTTAATGTTGTAAAAAAATATTATTTATTTATTTTTAATATTTGAAAATAAATTTGTAATGTTGTAAAATTAATTTCGGGAGGTATTATTATGTTTTTTAAGATAGTTAAAGATAAATATTTATATATGACTGAAGGTGAGAGAGATGGGAGGAATGTTAAGCATAATGTTTTATTTAAGTTTAAAATAGATGATTTGTTAAAATTGAAAAGTTTTAGAAAGGTTATAGGCTTATATTTTTATAATTTTGAAAGCAGGCAGGAAAGGGTTTTTAATTATTTTTTAAAACAGGTTATTGATGTGAGTGGTAAGACTTTTCAATATGATGTTAGGAAAGTTTTTAGAACTTTATTGAATGGGTTATTTGATTTTTTTAATAAATTTAGGTTGGAGAGTTCGGATTGTGTGGATTTTATGATAAGTTTAGGCCATTTGTATGGGGATTGGTATTATTATAAGAGTTTAAGTGGAAGAGGTAAGAGATATTGTTTTATTTACAATTTGAGTTATAGGGAGATTTTTAAAAATTATGGTAGGTTAGAAGAAAAAAAATTAGATTTTAAATTGGCATTTTTTTTAGGAGAAAATGGCTTATTTGGTTTTAAGTTTATTGATAAGAAGATTAGTTGGAAAGAAAAATTTGATGTTGTTATTTCAAATGTTGAAATTGAAAATTGTGAAGATATTGGGGAATTATTTATAAGATTTGATTATGATTTTTTTGATGATGAAAGTATTAGGGATAAGTTACAAAATAAGATCAGTAGCGGGATGAAGATGAAAAAAAATATAAAGTTATGTAGGTATTTTGTTGAAATGAAAGGTGTTTTGTTTAGCTGGAATTGGGTTTTGAAATTGTTTTTGGAAAGATATGCGAAAAGTGGAGATGAGAAGTTGAAGCAAGGTTTTTTTATGCTTTTTTTTATATGGTTTAAGATCGTTTTTGAAAATGAATTTGAGATATAAAAAATCTTGAAAAAAAAGAAAAAAGGCTTAAAATATATTGAGGGGTAATATTTTTTAGGAGAGAATGATGATCAAGTATGTTGAAGCGAAAGTGCTTGAAAAATTTATGAAAGATGTGTTTATTGCGGTTGGTGTTCCTGAAAAAGATGCGGAGGTATGTGCCAATGTTCTCATAGCAGCTGATTTGAGAGGGATTGATTCGCATGGTATAGGAAGGTTGAAGCCTATATATATAGATAGAATAAAAGCAGGGCAAATAAATCCGATTACAAAGATTGATATTGTGAATGAGACACCGACTACGGCTGTAATAGATGGAAACAATGGTATGGGGCAAGTGATTGCAAAAAGGTCGATGGAGATAGCGATTAATAAGGCAAAAGATTATGGTATGGGTATGGTTGCGGTAAGGAATTCAAATCATTTTGGTATAGCTGGCTATTATGCGTTGATGGCGGTTGAAAATAATATGATAGGTATAACTGGGACTAATGCGAGGCCATCGATTTGTCCTACTTTTGGGGTTGAAAATATGCTTGGGACTAATCCTTTGACTTTTGCTATGCCAACGGATGAAGATTTTCCATTTTTCCTTGACTGTGCCACCTCTATAATTCAGAGAGGGAAGGTAGAGGTTTATGCAAGGCTTAAGAAAAAGATGCCTGAAGGATGGGTTATTGGGGAAGATGGAAAGTTTAAAACAGATCCAGATGAAGTGCTTGAAGATATGCTTAAAGGGAAGGCATCTTTACTTCCTCTTGGTGGAGCAGGGGAAGAGTTTGGGGGGTATAAAGGTTATGGTTATGCGACTGTTGTGGAAATACTTTCTGCGGCATTGCAGCAGGGTGCTTTTTTGTGGGCTTTGAGTGGTATGGAGAATGGCAAAAAAGTGCCATACAGGCTAGGGCATTTCTTTATAGCCATAAATATTGAAGCATTTACAGAGGTGGAAAATTTTAAGAAAACTACGGGAGATATATTGAGGAGTCTTAGAAATTCAAAAAAAGCACCGGGGTGTGAGAGGATATATACAGCCGGGGAAAAAGAGTATATAGCTATGAAAGAAAGGGAAAGAAATGGAATACCGCTTGATGAGGTTGAACAGGAAGATATGAAGATGCTTATTAATGAGTATGGACTGAATTACAAATTTGATTTTTAGTAAAAATTTCTTGTCTTTACTCTTTTTTTGGTATATAATATAGTTATAGAAAAATTTTTTATAGAGAAGAGAGTTAATAATTTTTGAGGGTAAAAATATGAAAAAATGGTTGTTTTTGAGCTGGATATTTTTTGTGGCCTGTAGTACAGGCACTGGTGATGCATATCTTTTTGTAGATGGGCTTGCTAATACGAGCTTGTCGAGTGGGATTGAACTTTATACGGAATCCACAAATTCTGCTACTTCTTATATAAGTTTTCAAACCAAGAAGTTTTATATAACTATCACTGACATAAAGATTAAATCTACAGGGAAAGACTGGATAACTTTAAGAGAAGCTAATTATTCTTTCCCAGATGAGCTTGTAAGGGGAGTTAACCTTGTGAATGGTTTTTCTATAAAACCAGATGACTACAATGTGGTTCTCATAGGTTATAGAGAAAACTGGATTATGGAAGGGGAGTATAATTCTATTACTACGAATATTACCAATTCAATGAGAGATGTTAAAAAATATGCCATTTTTTACAACAATATAAATGCTTACAATGAGATTTCTTCACAGTTTCCGGGAAATACGGCTATGTTCTGGAATGTTAATTTTTCAGTATTTGCTGGAGATAATAAATATATGTATATTAAGTTTGATACGGAAAGCTCTATGAAGGGATTAACTAATGCAAGTGGTAATATAACCAATATATTTTTTATTCCGCCAAAAATCTATGTTGAGTTGAGGTAGCAATGAATCTTAGAAAAAATTTAAACAAAAAAAATAACACTCTTATAGATATGACACCGATTATTGATGTGGTATTTCAGCTACTTACTTTTTTTATGCTTACTTCTACTTTTATTAAGGCTTCGGCTATAAATGTAGATTTGCCTAAAGCCGTTACATCTGATGTTCAGGCTTCGAGGGATGCAGTGATAACGGTTTATAAAAGTGGAAATATTACAATAAATGATAAGAGTACTGATATTGATAATCTTGGAAGGATATTGAAAGAAATGTATAATGCCAATAATGATCTTGTTGTAGTTATACAGAGTGATAAAGATGTGCCTTATGGAATTGTTATAGAGCTTATGGACATAGTGAGGATAACCGGGATAAAAAAGATGAGTCTTTCTACTGTCTTAAAGGAATAGTTTTATGAGGGAGATGGATTTAAAAAATAGCTTTTATATTTCACTGATGATTCATTTAATTTTATTTCTGCTGTTCAGTCTATTTTTCTTAAAGAATCCTTTTCAGAAGATTGAAACTCCTACTGTTGTTAATATTCAATTTGACAATCAGCTTTCTGGAAGTCAAATGAAAGATGATGTTCAAGGACCTGTAATAGAAGAAAAGAAGAAAGAAGAGAAAGTGAAAGAAAAAGTCACGCCGGTAAAAAAAGAAGTTAAGAAAAATGAGGTTGTTGAAAAGATTAAAGAGGTTAAGGAGAAGAAAGAAAAGTTAGAAAAAAATATATCAGAAAAACCCAAAGAAAAAGAGGTTCCTCAAACTGGTAATAAAGAGAAAGTTAAGGATGAAGATGATGACTTGCTCAAAAATATTGATGAAGCAATCAAGACTGGAAGTGCGAAAAATAATTCTGCTGGCGAAGAAACCAGGTCAGATGTTCTTTCAGGGGGAAAATGGAGTGGAAAGGCGAGGAGGACAATTTTCTTTCCAGACATACAATCGAGGCTTCCTGAAGAATTAAGAAAGAAGGGGATTGGATATGCTGTTACAGCTAAGATAAAATTTGATAAAAATGGGCTTGCTACCTATGTAGAGATAATTAAGTCTTCAGGCAATTCAAAAGTCGATCAAATTTTCAATACAGAACTTAAAAAAATAAGGGTTGAACCTGCCGAAACTATAGATGAAGTCATTCATACCTTCAGAATTCAGATAAGATAACATTTCTGTATAGTTATAAAATAATTTTTTGATTTGAAACTTTTTTCTTTTATTTTGACTTATAAATATGTAAAACGAGAGAAAAGGTGATTGGATGGAAAAGGAATTTGATAAGTTTTTTATGGATAATCAAAATCTCTTATTCAGAATAGTAAATAGTTATGTTAAGGATAGAGAGATTGCGAAGGACATTGTAGTTGAAACTATGTATATTGTTTATGAAAAGTGGGAGAAGGTCATTAAGATGAATAATGCTATAGCTTATGCAGTAAGGGTTGCGATAAATAAGGCAAAGAGAGTTTTATTAAGTAATAAGGTGAAGAGTATATTTTTTTCAAATATAGAAAATGATATAGAATCTACAATTAAGATTGAAGATGATGCGATTGATAGGGAAAAGGCTGAATGGCTTAATAAGGCTATTAATGAGTTAAATGAGGGTGAAAGAAATGTAATTTTGCTTAGAGAAATGGAGATGTTGAAGTTTGAAGAGATAGCAGATATTTTATCATTAAATATTTCTACTGTTAAGACGTTGTATCGGAGGGGTAAACTTAAAATTTTAAAAAGGTGGGAGGAAGAAAATGAAAAGTTTAAAATGTGATGAAGTTCTTGATTTTATTGATTATTCTGAGTTTGAAAGAGATCTTCCTCTGGAGATCAAAAATCACCTTGAGGAGTGTAAGGATTGTAAAAAATATTATGAACTTTCAAGGGATTTGAGGGTATTGAGTAAGGTTAAAAAAGTTGATTTGAGAGGGGAATTTTTGAATAGATTGAAGAGGAGGAGTTTTAATCTTAAACTTGTAGTTGGTTTTAGTATAGTATTTGTGGTAATTGTTTCAGTATTATGGTTTAAGCCTTTTGATTTTACGAATGGATATAGTTCAAGGAGTTCTTCTTCTGAGGCTTCGGATAGTCTTGATTACTACTATACTATTGCTCGTGAGATGTAATTTTCTACCGGTAGATAATATAGATAAAGGAGGTTGTGTATGAATAGAAGTTTAATAGTGGTTATGTTGATTTTACTTTATGGTGTTACGAATGGTTTTTCTATGGGAAGGGGTATGGAGTTTGGTCCCCCACCTAAGAAAATGAATGATAGAGGTGGTTATGGCGGTCAGATGGAGTTTTTCTGGGCTGATTTCTATGATCCTGAAGTAAGAAAGATGCTTGATAATTATAGGAACAAAATGGATGAAGTTTTTCTTGAATCAAGGAAGGAGAGAAACAGTCTTCAGACAAAAAGAAGAGAACTCTTTTTCAAGCTCAGAGACTTAAAAGATAAGTATAAGAATGATAAAACTGTTGGAAAAGAGATTGTAAAGACTATGAGAGAAATAAATGAAGTCACAGAAAAACTTCAGGACATCAATCAGCAGACGATGGACAAATTAAGAAAATTGAATGAAGAGAGAAGAAAGGAATTCAGTGCATATTCCAAGAAATGGATTGATTCGCTTGAAAAGGACGAGGCAAAACTGGAACAGTTCTTGAAAAAGGTTGATGAGTATGAGGTGAATAGATTTGGACGACCCGGGAAAAAAGGTTATTTCCCTCCTGACGATAGGTTTTAGTCTTTTATAAGGAGTTATTGCTTTTAGCAATAACTCCTTTTTTTGTTTGACATTTTTGTTTTTGTTTCATATCATAATGTATATTTTCTGGTTAAGGAGAAGAATATGAAAAAGTTGATTTTGTTTTTTTTATTTGCATATACTTTTTCTTTTGCTGGGGTAGCTTTTATTTACAAAGATGTGACTTTAATAGAAGAGAATATTTCTAATGAAATTAAAGTTTTGGTGCCATTTGATGCAAAAGAGGTGGTTTTTTCTAAAGATGTGAGTATTGTGGCTAAATATGAAACTAATATTTACAAGGAAAGCATAAAAGATTATGTCAAAGAGTTTGAAGAAGTGACTAATAAACTTGAAAAGTTAAAAAATGAAAGAAAGGAAGTTGAAAAAAGTCTTAATAACTCCAGTAGGAAGATTGATATGCTTGAAAAACTTATAGTAAATTTTCCGCATAATCAGTCAATAAAGGGTGTTGAAACTATTATTGAAAAATATTATAAAAATTTTGATAATGAACTCAAGATAGCAAATAAATTGAGAACAGAGATAGATGAGATTGATTTGAAAATTAAAGATACAGAGACTCAGGTGCAAAGAATGAGAAAGATTATTGATGAAAATATAGTTAAATATAATGTGTATATCTTTGAAAAGCCTTTTAATGGTATTTTGAAGTATAAGATTTATCCAGCGTGGAATATTGTGTATATGCTTAACAAAGATGATAATCGATTGGATATGAATATGGAATTTAAATATTCAAAAAATCTTGAAGTTTCAGTTGATAAGATAGTTTTAATAAATTACAATAATATTTCACAAAATCTTGATAAGTCTTTAAGACCATTAAGAAGTTATCTTGCAGAAAAATATTCAAAATCGAGATTGATGAAATCTTCGGCTCCTAAAATTATGGCTGAGTCTTTTGATTCTGCTGAGGATAATATATATGTCCAGACTGTAGAAAGTGATGTTGGCTTTATTTTTGAGGTTAATAAAAAGATTAAGCTTACAGAGAAATCGATGTTACCTATTATTACGAATCTTATAGTTTCTACAAAGTTAAATTATTTTGCGATACCATTAAAATCTTCTTGGGGATATTATTCGATGAGTATTTCAAATATTACTTTTATTCCATTAATAGCAGGCAGGTTGAATTTATATTCAAAAAATGACAGTATTTCACTTAATATTACAAATACGATTGTAGAAAATGGAAATTATGATTTGAGTGGAGTGGAGGTAAGAGAAATAGAGGCAACAAGAAGTATAATAGAAAACTTTACAGATATGCCAGATTTACTCAGAAACACGATAATAAATAAAAAGACTATAGAGATAAAACTGAAAAATAGGCTTAGTAAATCAATTGAACTTACTGTGCTTGATAGAATTCCGTTGCCATCTGAAGATAGGATAAAATTAAAAGATGTAAAAATTACAGATAAAAATGATAATGAAGTAAAAAATATTCTTGCTAAAGATGGTATAATAGAATGGAAAATGAATCTTAAACCTAAAGAGGAAAGAAAGATTTACATTTCATACAGGGTAGAGTACCCGAAAGAATTTAACATTTATGAATCTGAGGAATAGCGGCCAGCGGGAATCGAACCCGCGCCAATAGCTTGGAAGGCTAAGGTACTACCACTATACGATGGCCGCATTGATTATTAATATTATAACATAAAATTTGTGTTTTTGTCAACTAATGTGGAGGAAACGTGAAAGTTTTTCTTGAAACGATAGGCTGTAAACTTAATCAGTTTGAAACCGAAGCTCTTTCAGAGAGATTTAAAGAGAATGGTTTTAAAGTTGTTGAAAATGTTGAAGAGAGTGATATAGTTGTAGTTAATAGTTGCACTGTAACGGGCAGAGCTGATGCGAAGTCAAGAAATGCTGTTAGCAGGGCAAAGAGGGCTGGAAAATTTGTTGTGTTAACGGGGTGTTATGCTACTACTGATTTTGAAAAACTTGAAGAGCTTATAGATGCTAATCTTATTGTAAAGAATGAGAATAAATTTTCTATTCCCCTTCTGCTGATAAAAGGAGAACTTTCTGAAGAGAAAAAGGATATTTTTCCTTTTGTAAGTTTTTTTGAGAAAACGAGGGCATTTATAAAAATCCAGGATGGCTGTAATAATTTCTGTAGTTATTGCAAAATTCCTTTTGCGAGAGGAAGGTCAGTAAGTTTAGAACCAGAAAGGATATTGAGATTTGCTGAAAATCTTATTTCAAAAAATTATAAAGAGATTGTAATAACTGGAGTAAATATCAGTGATTATAATTACAAAGGGTTTGGGCTTTATGAACTTGTTTCTGAGATGATTAAAATAGAGGGGGAATACAGAATAAGGCTTTCTTCATTGCAACCTGATGAGTTTGACATAAGATTTATTGATTTACTTTATAATGAAAAATTTTCGCCACATTTTCATATTTCTTTGCAGAGTGGGAGTGATAGTGTTTTAAAAAGAATGAACAGGCATTATAAGACTGAATTTTTTCTTGGTATAGTTAACTCTATTTTTAAGAAGAGAAAAGATACGGGTTTATCGACGGATATAATTGTTGGTTTTCCAGAAGAAACCGAAGAGGAATTTAAAGAAACATTAGAATTTATTGATAAAGTTAACTTTTCGAGGTTACATATTTTTACATATTCGAGAAGGGAAAATACGAAGGCTTATTATATGAATGATTTAGCAATGACTATCAAAAAAGAAAGGGAAAAATTATTAAAAGAAAGGTTTGAAAAGAATGTTAAGATCTTTGTAGAAAAAGAGGTTTTAAATAAGCCTCAAAAAGTGCTTATAGAACAAAAAGAAGGTGATTTATTTACGGGATATACTGGAAATTATTTTAAGATTTATACAAAAAAACAAGTTAAAGAGAATGAGTTTTTTGATTTTATACCAGCAAAATATGTTATAAAAAATACAGAAGTAGAACTTTATGATTAAAAGTTTCTATGTTTTTGTGTTGAGGAATAGTAGGGTAGAAATAAATCCAAGAAAAAATGTTCCAGCGAAAGCGCCGAAAAATGGAGATACATCTCCTTTATCTGCAAGTGAAACTCCAATAGCATAAAAAAGATAGTATATTACAAAGAGTAGCATTGAAAACATAAGATTTACTATGAAAGAGATTTTTCGCTTTGACATATCTATGATGCCTATTCCAGCAAGAATTATAAAGACAAAACCGAGTGGATAGGTAAACTTTGAGTAGAAGTTTGCCAGAGCCCCACGATATTCATATCTTGATTTTTTGAGTTTGTCTATATATTTTATGTTTTCTTCGTAAGTCATTGCATCTGGAGGATACCATACTTTTTCAAAGTAGTATGGAGGATCAGTAATGAAGTCGAAAGTTTCGTTTGTAAAATATCTGATGTCGAAACTGTCTCCTTTTTCTCCTACATATCGTAAAGTCCCGTAGTTTAAAATCCACTTCTTTTTTTCGTTATCCCATATAGCTTTGTCGGCATCAAGTCTTAAGCCTATTTTTATGTTTTCTGGATATGAAAGCCCTTTTTCTGTCATTATTTTGTTTATATTTGTCATTAGCCACTCAAAATCTTCCTGTTTCAGATTTATATTCTCTTCTTTTTTTATGTTAAGGTTTGTTAACGGGGAATCAAATTTTACAACAGTAATTTTATGGAGTTCTTTAGTTAAAGAGTTGTAAAAGTCAACGATGTATATGACATTGTTTGCGCCATAAATGGAGAATCTTTCGTTATTTTTGAGGGTTTTGATACTTTCATCAGTATAACCGTGAAAGACTTTTTGCCATATTATCCATCTTTTTTGGTAAATTGGTAGAATTATTGAGTTTTGAATAAAAATAATAAGAAGGATGTAATATATTATGGTTGAGAGTATTACATAAAAACTTGCTCTATAAATACTTGTGCCTGTGCTTACTATTGCAACGAGTTCTTTTAAATGAGCCATTCTACTAAATACGTATACAGTGGCAAATAGAAATGAAAAAGGTTGAAATATGTTGAGCCAGTATATTCCATCATAAAAGTGGAATAAAAATAGTCCAAAACTATCAACATTTTTTGGTAAATATCTTATTTCGTTAAAAAACTGAACAAGTTCATAAATTATGACAAAGAAAATCAAAGAACCGATTAAGTATAAAAAGAAGTTTTTAACTATATACCCATCGAGGGCAGTCCATTTAAAAAGTTTTGCTTTCTCTTTTATAATAGATTTTATATCTTCTATTTTCATATTACTCCCTTATCTTAAATAGTGCTAGAATAATACCAGCAATTAAAAACAGAATTGGTGCAAACCACTCTGTAATCGGTGGTAGTAAACCATTTGTGATAAGATTTTCTGTGCCTACTTTAAGTCCATAAAAGAGTAGAGTTAATATTATTCCTATTCCTAAACCTTCATTTCTTCCACTTCTTGCCGTATACATTCCTATTGACAGGCTTAAGATGACAAAACTCAAAGAAGCAAGTGGCAAAGCAAATTTTTCATAATATTTCATTATGTAATAACGGGGTAAAGATTTTTTGTAATTTTCTATTTGCTTTTGGATTGTATTAAGTTCTTTTTTATAATCCTTGAGTTTTAGCTCATATTCTTTTAATTTTTCTTTTATCTGTTCTTTTGATAAGCCTTTTATTTCGATTTTGTGTTGTTTTTTGAAATTTTCTATTTCACTGGCTATTTTTTCTTTATCCTTGAGATAATTTTCTATTCTTTCTGTAAGGTCTTTTGATCTATTTTTCAATTCTTTTTTTAGCTCACTCACCTTCATCATATCGGGACCTTTTGAGTAATATTCTTCTGGGAGAGGCATATATACATTTAGGGTTAGGTTTTTGAAGGAAGCAACGAAAAATTTTTCTTCTTTTTCACCATTTTTTTCTGTAATGTTTTCTGTTGTTGTAACTTCAGTGATGGAACCGTTCATAAATTTTAGGATATAGTGTTCGGGATTTTCGGGATTGAGGTAAATTCTACCCATTTCTGCCTGTATAGTTTTTCTACCTTTTAAGTCAACGACAGAAATGTTATGGAGTATTTCTATATTGTTTTCATAACTTACTCTTTCAAAACTTATCTTGTAATCACCTATCTGTAGAAATGCCTTTTCTTTAAGTTCTATTGCTGGTTTTTGAGAGATTATTTTTGTATTGAGTTTTACATAAATTTCATTAGCATGAACAACGATATTGTCCGTAAACAAGAATGAAAATATCATGATAAAAAGTCCAAAAATAAAACCGGGGAGGAAAATTCTTGTTGTAGAAATCCCACAGGCTTTCATTGCCACTATTTCGCTATCACTTGAAAGTCTTCCCATTGTGATTAGGTAAGAAGGTAAAATTGCCAGTGGAATGGTGTATGACAAAATAAAAGGTATGAGATTGAAAAGTAATAAGAAAATTTGTGATAGAGGAACATTATAAACTGTATATAGTTTAATGAGATAAAATAGTTGATTTATAAGCATAAGAAAAGTAAAAAATAGAAGCCCATATACATAATTTGGAATCAATTCTTCATAGAAGTAGAGATCAATCTTTGAAGCGAACGTTTTTTTTAAAAATTTTATAAATTTTTCCATTTACCTGCCTTTACATTTTAAAAACATTCAAAATTGATATAAACAGAGAATAAAAGATAAAGAAAACAAAAGATATAACAAATATTCCCGGTAAAATGAAATAAAGGAATCCTTTTTCTCTTGAATTATTTACAAAAAGAGAGTATACATAAACTTTGAGTGCAAAAATGAAAATTGAAAGCCCAAAGAAGATAATATTTAAAATTGCCCCTGTATTTAATATATTTAAAATTATAATAACAGGTAGCAAAATGAAATAAAAATAATTAGATAGAAAATATAAAGTTGAAAAGTGCTCAAAGTCTATCTTTGTCTTAAAAAAGTGAAATATGCTAAAAGAGATGAAAATATAAAATAGGTCTGAAAATAGATTAAGAATGATTTGAAATATAAGCAGGTTTAAATTTCCAATACCATTTGTAATATATCCAGAAAGAATAAGAGAAATAGAGCTCATTAAGTATAGTATAATTGAGTAATAAAAGAATTTTTTTCTATTATAACCTGTTTTTATAACTTCATTGATTTTATTGATAATCTTGAAAGGTGAAAAGAAATTTGAAATAATGGCATAAAAAAAGCCAGAAAAACTCATAACTTCCTCCTTCAAACTTAAAATGGAGTAATGTATAGAACTGGAGATTTTAAATCTTCAAATTTTCCAACGTAAGGAATAGAATTTTTCTTTCCAAACATTGAGAATATTCCATAGATTGGATTTGTTTCTTTATCGAGTTCAATTATATTTGGGTTTGTTATCTTTGCTTTTTCTTTAGCTACTTTTAAAGCTGTTTCATAATCTCCGAGTTCGTCAACAAGTTTATTTTCGAGGGCTCTTTCTCCAGAGAAGATTCTACCATCAGCAAGTTCTCTTAGTTTGTCTTTTGGTATTTTTCTACCTTTTGCTACTGCTTCAAAAAACTGATTGTAAGCATCCATAACCATTTCTTCGAGTAATTTTTGTTCTTCTGGAGTCATTTTTCTATATGGGGAAAGTATGTCTTTATTTCTTCCACTTTTTATGACGTTGTATGAAACTCCAATTTTTTTGAATAATTCTGTGAGGTCCATTCCAGAAATTATAACTCCTATACTTCCTGTTAATGTGCCGGGATTTGCCACAATATAGTCAGCGGCACAGGCTATGTAGTAAGCTCCAGAAGCTGCAATATCACCCATTGAAGCAACTACAATCTTACCTTTTTCACGGAGTCTTAAGATAGCGTTATAGACTTCTTGAGTTGCTCCTATTGTTCCACCGGGAGAGTTAAGTCTTATGATCACGGCCTTGACATTTTTGTCATCTTCGATAGATTTGAGTTTTTCAAGCCAGTAAATTGCACCACTTCTTATTACACCAAAGTAAGGAGATTCTTCTGCATAGCTTATTGTTGAAAAGATGTTTAACACTGCAATACTGTCAGGTAATGTGATAAGTTTTTTTGACTTCATAAGTGATTCAAAAGGCACTGTTGATAGCTTTTTTTCTTCCTTTTTTTCTTTTTTAATGTTAAGAAAACCTGCTATGATTGACAAAGAAAATAAAGAGATTATCAAAATAGTGATAATATTTTCTTTTTTCATATACCCCTCTCTATTAAAATTCTTTCAAAAATTTATCATTTTCAAAATTTTGTTTAATGAGATTCAAATCATCTCCTCCATACCTGCTTATCAATGCATTTGCTATAACAAAGGCTATAGCATTCTCTATTACAACACCACAGGCACCAACTGCTGTAACATCAGATCTTTCTTTAACTGCTTCAACTTTTTCTTTTGAAGAGATGTTGACAGTGGAAAGTGGGCTCATAAGTGTTGGAATAGGCTTCATTACTGCTCTGAATACTATAGGCATTCCATTGGACATACCACCTTCTATACCACCCGCATTATTTGTTTTTCTATGATATTTGCCATTGTAGAAGATTTCGTCGTGGGCTTTTTTGCCCGAAGTATAAGCATATTTAAACCCAAGACCGAATTCTATTCCTTTAATTGCCTGAATACTTAAAACTGCTTTCGCAATCTGTGCATCAAGTTTCTCTTCGTATGTTTGATATGAACCAAGAAATGGAGGGATTTTTTCTACTATTACTTCGATAATCCCGCCGATTGTGTCTCCATTTTCTCTTGCTTCATCTATAAGTTTTTTTATTTTTTCTTCTGTTTTTTTATCACAGGCTGATTGTATCTCTGAAGTTAGAGATAGCTTCTTTATTTCTTCAAAGGATAATTTTGAAGTATCAATTTCAATTCCGCCCCAGTTTACAACATGTGAAAATATTTCTATTCCAAATTCTTTGAGGAATAGTTTAGCTATTGCTCCCCCAGCTACCCTTGCGGCTGTTTCTCTTGCACTACTTCTTTCAAGGACTTTTCTTAAGTCATCAAGGTGATTAAACTTGTAGCCACCTATTAAATCAGCATGTCCTGGTCTTGGTTCAAGGATGGTGGGTGTTTCTTTTCCCTTCCAGTTTTCATAATCTTTATTCCATATTGCAAGTGTTATTGGAGAAGCTGTTGTTTTACCTTTCCATACACCGGAGAGTATTTCTACTTTATCAGTTTCTATTTTCATTCTTCCACCACGCCCATAGCCTTTCTGGCGACGTGATAGTTCATTATTTATGAATTCTTCATCTATTTTTAAATTGGAAGGAACTCCTTTAAGAATGACAAACATCCCCTTTCCGTGTGATTCCCCCGCTGTTATATATTCTATCATATTATTCCTCAAAGTTTATTTTTTTTGCAATGATGTATTCTGGCCTTTTTTTTACTTCATCAAAAATATTTCCAATATATTCTCCTAAAACGCCTATTGTAAGTAGTTGAATTCCCCCGAAGAAGATTACTGTTATCATTATAGATGCCCATCCCGGAACAGTAGGGATAATTCCTGTAAAATGTCCTATAATTGCATATAGTGAAAGGAAAATACCTACAACAATAGAGATAAATCCAAGATTTATAGCGAGTTTAAGAGGTTTTTTTGAGAAATAAAATATTCCAGTGAAAGCGAATTTAAGCATTTTTTTAAGGGGGTACTTTGTTGTGCCTGCAAGTCTTGGGTCTCTTATGTAATAAAAGGGGATTTGTTTAAATCCTATCCAGCTTATCATTCCTCGAATGAATTTATTTCTTTCTGGCATTTTTTTGAATGTGTCTATTACATTTTTATCGATAAGTCTGAAGTCGCCAGTATTAAGTGGGATATTAACCTCAGAAAGCATATTGAGAAATTTATAGAAAATTTCTGCAGTAAATTTTTTAAAGAAGGTTTCTCCTTTTCTTTCTTTTCTTACGCAGTATATTACATTTGCATTTTCTTTTTTGTATAGTTCTATCATTTCAGGTATAAGTTCTGGTGGGTCCTGAAGGTCTGCATCAATTATTATTGCTATATCACCTTTACACTCATTTATGCCTGCTGAAACTGCACATTGATGGCCAAAATTTCTTGAAAAAGATATAATTTTCACATTTTTGTTTGATTGAGAGATATTTGATAATATTTCGAGTGTTTTATCTTTGCTACCATCGTTTACAAAAATGAATTCGTATTCTTTAAGATTGTTTGTCGAAAAGACATTTTTAAGCCTTGTATATGTGGTGCTGATAACTTCTTCTTCATTAAAACAAGGAATTATAACAGAAATAAGCATTTTTAACTCCTATTAAATAAAGCATTTTGGGTTTTAATGTCCATAACATATTTTAAAACAATCTTGTGATTTTATCAATTATAATGTCAATTTGTCTTTTGAAATTTGACTTTTTTTCTTCTGAGAGGAGATGTAAGCTATATCTACTTTCGTTAAAGATTTCTACTACTGTTTTTATTTCTTCTGAAGCAGAGGTTACTTTTTCTGAGACTTTGTCCATATATTCTTTTGGTCCATAGTAGAATGTATAAGGAAGAACGAATCGGCTTGCTACCTGAATAAGTCTTATAAACTCTTTTACTATTGTTTCAATTTCTTTTTGTTTTTCTGTGGGCAATTTTTTATAATTGCCAAACATAGAGTAGAAATGTTTTGCAATATCTTCTTTTTTTTCTTCTTTTTCTTTTTTTTTGAAAAGATTTGAAATTAGTTCGATTATTAATAAAGCAAAATCTTTTATTTTTGAGATAAAAGATACTAAGCTGTCATAAAAAAAGATAAAAAATCTTGCGAAAAATGGTGGTTTTTTGTTTTTGAAGATTAATTTGAGTATTAAACCAATGAGAGCAAAAATTAAATATAAGGCAATAATGATAAGTAAAATTTTTTTTGTATTGTTATAAAAGTTTTCAAAATTTTCTGCAATATTTTGGGAGATTATGTTTTCCTCACCTTGAGGAGTTTCATAATTTTCATTGATTTGGAAAGCGACGGGGAAAAGGCTTTTTAAAAGTTCAGTTAAAAAATCAATTTTAAAAATCACGTAATTTGATGGAATAAAAATAGAAATAAAGATAAATAACATTAAAATCTTGAGTAAATTATTCCAGTTTTTGATTATTTCTTCTTTGATTTTAAAACCAAGAAATTTCCATTTCATAATTGTAGAATATTGATTTAAAATAAGATACATACCAATGAATGAAAAGAAGAAAGTCAATATGAAGAACGAGATAAAGATTTTGTTGAAGTTGTTTTTTGCTATGGATAAAAATGAAAGAATTAGCAGAAATGAAAGAATGTTAAGACCTATTGATAAAAACCATTTTGGTTCCATTTTATCCATTCTTTCGCCGTATTCTTCATTTACCCATTGAATATATTTACTTCTGTTTTCAAACATAGCCTCATTTTCTATAACATTATCGAGTTTTTTGAATCTATAGTAAATTGTTGAAATAATTGAGAAAGTAGTAATAAAGAAAACTGTATTGGGGACTATCATCAGGATTAAGTTTAAACCAGAGATATTTATTTTTTTTAATATAGCATAAATGAAAATCAGATCAAGAAGAAAAAATAAAAAACATAAAAAAGAGAGAAGAGATTTTAGAAAATAATTTAATTTTGTTTTCAATATGAAAATTATAATTGTAGAAGTAAAAAAATATAGAAATGGAATAAAAATAAGTAAACCTTGTGGACTTTGAGTAATAAAACTTGCGAATATATAAGCGAGCAAACTGTTAAAAGATGACGTTAAAAAATATAGAAATATGAAGAAAAATTTTCTACTTTCTTTAAACATATTAAAATCCTAAAGCTCAAGCATTTTGATTATGCCACTTTCTATTTCAAGGAAGTATCTATATAAGCCTACCTTGTTTAAGTCAATTTCTCTATTGATTCTTGGTCCAAAATTAAAAATGTTTATCGGGTGACCTTTTTTATTTATTTCAATCAAGTATTGGATATTTTCTTCTTTTAATTCTGGAGTTATTATGTATATTGAAACACCCCATTTTAAGTTTTTTAATTCTTTTAAATTTTCTGAAAAATTGATGTTTTTTGAAGGTTCTATTATAGATAGCTGGCTTACTATATTAATTAAGTGCGAATCTCCACTACCGAGAGGGAAATTTATTATTTCATCTTCTTTTGATCTGGCGTTTACTATGAATCCGTAGTTTTGTTTTCTTTGTTGGAGATAGTATATTAAAGACGTTGCAATATCAATGCCAGTTTCAATGTAATAGTGTTTTTCTTTAAAGTCATAATCGTGTTCGTGTAGGTTTAAAATTACAAGGCTATCGAGTGAAACAGAGTATTGATAGGTATTTACAAGAATTTTATTTTGCCTTGCTGATATTTTCCAGTTTATTCTTTTAAGTTCGTCTCCCGGTTGATATTCTTTGAGTCCTTTTATAAGCGATACATCTTCATATATTGGTAGTTTATTTTTGAATGCTCCCTGTGGTTGTTGACTTTTATAGGGAAGTTCATAAAACTTATAAATATTTGGGAATACTATAATGTCTCTTTTTGTGTTGACTTCCATTTCAAATGAAAATATTCCAGATATATCGGTGAATTTTATGGTTGTTGGGCCAATGAGATAAAGACCTCTCTTTTTTCCACATATTGAGTAGGAAATTTCTTTTTTTTCTTTACCTTTTAATGAGACTAAGAATGAGTAAACCTGCCTGATTGAAATATTGAGATCAGATTGATCATTAATTAAAAGTCCATGTATTGGAAGAAAAAAAGAATTTTTGACAAGAATTATTGAATTTTCTGTTATTCCAGAGAACAAGAAATATTCTTTGTTGCCTCTTTCAATACTTATTGAGCTTATGACAAATCGATAGTAAATGTAATTTGCAATAAGGTAAATGATAGCAGCATAGAAAATTATTTTTGCAGCTGGAAAATCAAGAAATAAAAAATTAAGAATCAAAAACACAGAAGTTATAAAAAAGCTACCCCACGGCATTATTCTTCCTCTTTCTTAGCCTCAAGCGGGACTGGAATAGATGAGAGTATTCTATCTATTACTGTATCTGCTGTGATTTTTTTGAGTTTTGCTTCTGATTTAAGTATAATTCTATGTCTTAAGACTTCTTTGGTCATATTTTTTACATCCTCGGGAATGACATAATCTCTTCCATTTATGGCGGCCATCGCCTGTGAGGCTTTGTATAATGCTATACTTCCTCTTGGAGATGACCCAAGTGATAGACTTGAGTCGTTTCTTGTTGCCTGAACAAGTTTAACTATGTATTCTCTGATTGAGTCGTCAACATGAACGCTTGAGATATGTTTTTGGATAAGTAAAATTGTTTCTATATCTATTACAGGTTTTAAAAAGTTTATAGGGTGAGATTCATTTTGTCTTAAAATTACTTCTTCCTCTTCTTTTTGTTCAGGATAGCCTATTGATAGATTAATAAAAAATCTATCCATCTGTGCTTCAGGTAATGGGAATGTTCCTTCAAATTCTATAGGGTTCTGTGTTGCAACAACCAGAAATGGTTTTGGAAGTGGTATTGATATTCCCTCTATACTTATTTGACCTTCTCCCATTGCCTCAAGTAAAGCTGATTGTGTTTTTGGTGTCGCTCTATTTATTTCATCTACTAAAACTACGTTTGCGAATATAGGACCTTTTCTATATTCAAACTTTTTTGTTTCAGGATTAAAAATTGAAACACCAAGAATGTCAACTGGAAGTAGGTCTGGAGTTCCTTGAATTCTCTTAAATGTTGCGTCTATAGATTTTGCTATTGAACGAGCAAGCATAGTCTTACCAATTCCAGGAACATCTTCTAAAAGAATATGTCCTTCACAAAACAATGCAACAAGTGCCTTTTCTATCACATTTCTTTTTCCAATTATTACTTTTTCGATATTTGCTATTAATTTTTCTGAATATACCTGAATTTCTGCAAATTCCATAATTTTCCCCTTTAGAATGAATTAGTTAAGTATAAAAAGAATGTTTTTTTTAATCAATTTTTTTTAAAAAAATTTATAAAAATTCTAAAACAAAAATTTATTATTCCGAATGATATAATAAAGCAAAACAAGGAAGTTTTGCTAAAAATCAAGGAGGATTTTATGATCATCAACCACAACATCAGTGCTATTTTCACGCACCGTCAGCTTCAAATCAATAGCCGTGATGGTGATAAGGACATTGAAAAGTTGTCATCCGGTATGAGGATTAACAGAGCCGGTGATGATGCTTCAGGTCTTGCTGTTTCTGAGAAGATGAGAAGCCAGATTCTTGGTCTCAGAAGGGCAAATCAAAACGTTATGGATGGTATTTCTTTCATCCAGACAGCAGAAGGTTATCTTGAAGAAACTCACACAATTCTTCAGAGATTGAGAGAGCTTGCTATTCAGGCTGCAAACGGTATTTACAGCACAGAAGACAGAATGCAGATTCAGGTTGAAGTTTCTCAGCTTATTGACGAACTCGACAGAATTGCTTCACATGCTCAATTCAATGGAATGAACCTTCTTACTGGTAGATTCGCAAGATTTACTGGTGAAAACTCTGTTACAGCAAGTATATGGATTCATATGGGTGCCAATATGGACCAGAGAGAAAGAATGTATATTGGTACAATGAATTCTCAAGGTCTTGGTCTCAAATCTCCAATTGGAAATGCAGAATCTGCTTCCTTTATTAGTTTGAGTACTCCAGACAAAGCAAATATGGCTATTGGTATGATCGACCTTGCTTTGATGAAGGTTTCAAAGCAGAGAGCTGACTTAGGTGCTTATCAGAACAGGTTTGAAAAGGCTGCTGTAGGTCTTATGATTGGATATGAAAACTTACAGGCTTCTGAATCAAGAATAAGAGATACAGATATGGCCGAGCAGATGAGTAGATTTGTAAGAACACAGATTCTTACTCAAGCTGCTACTGGAATGCTTGCTCAGGCAAACCAGAAACCACAACTGATGTTACAGCTATTGAGATAGTTAAAAATAAAAGGCTGTCCTTTAATGGACAGCCTTTTTTTGAAATAGGGTCAGATTTTTATTTTTAATTCTGAACCGATGATAAAACTCAAATCTGTTCCGAGAGGGGTATCAGAAGTTAGAGGATACTTCCAGAAAAAGTCATATGACCAGAAAATCCCTCCGAATAAAGCGAATTCAAATTCTTCATTAATAGCGATAGAGACTTTCAAATCATTTTCTATTCCCATAAATTGAGACAGCCTTTTAAGATGTTCTAAGGATGTTGAATTAATGTTTGAAAAGTCTATGTTTGCAATGTTATTATCAAAATGAAACCAGCTATCAACATAGAGGTTAAAAAATAGTGTATTGGTGTCAAAGTTTATTAGTTTTAATTTATCAACACCAGCTCCAGCTTTGAAAGAAAACACTGAAGCCCTTCTACTTCTTTCAAATGGGAGAAAGTTTATACCATCATAGTCAACTATTCCACTGGGGTATATTCCATAAACATCTTTAAAGATATAACCACCAAGTCTATCACCTTTCATTGAGACAAAGCCGTAGTTTTGCCAGTTACCATTTTTATCTACAATTCCTCCCTCTGAATAAAGAGAAAGAAGGTCGATATAAAAATTCTCCCACCAGAGTTTTATAAAACCTGAGAGTAGAAAACCACTTATGTTGACATCTGGTGTATATGGGTCTTTTATATCTTTTCCATAAGAATAGGCAAATTGAAGTCCAATTTTATAAAAAGAGGAGGAGAGATAGCTATTTATCCCTCCAAGCATTAAATAGTCTCCATCAGAAAAATTGCCCAGGGTTCCTTTAAGGTTTTTTTCATTACCGCCTGTTTTGCTTTGTTCTGAATTTACTGCACCAATATATGAATAAAAGAAATATGGAGACAGATTAATTATTTTTATGAAGTCATTTTCAAATTTACTATTCCAGTTAACAATAGCACCACCTTTTATAATGTTTACGTCTCCGTTGAAATATTGTATAGAATTTCCTTTGTTTACCTTTACATCGTAGGCATAATTAGGTGAGTTTAAGGAGAATAAATCAATCAAGGCTTTGATTTTTATGATGTCTAAAATTGAGTAGTTAAGTGAGATTGAGTCAATTGTATCAGAATAGACATAGTCTGGAATCGTTTCATCTTCAAAAGTTTTGAATTTGTATCTTCCAGCTCTGAGTGTAAAATTATTAAAAATTAAAATATCTGTATAAAGATTTTCAATAATTAAAGATTGATAGCTTTTTGTTGCTTCATCGTTTCCAAAGAAGAAAGGTCTTGATATTTTTGTGTAAAGATTTAAAATTCCATTTTTGAAAAAATATTTAAGGGTGATGTTTGCATACATAAGGTAGAAAAAATCATCAGTATACTCTACAGTTTTGTAACTTGTTTCGTCAAGATTTCTTAAATCAGCATTATTACAAAGGATAGAATTGACATCAAAATCAAGATTAATCTTTTGCTCAATACCAAAAGAATAGCTTACCAAAAGCAATATTGTAAATAAAAATCTTTTAAACATGATTCCTCCTAATCACTTCCCGGTGTTGCGTAAGTAAAGTTTCTATATTCCTGTTTTATATTTGAATTATAAGTTGTTGTAGTTGTCCAGCTTGATGGAGATAAACCATTAAGGGAGACTCTTGTCATTGATTTATAAATTGTTCCTCTTTCGCCAGCAAATGGGGCTGAAATTTTACTACCTGCTTCATCGATTATTTTTCCGTATTTATCTTTAAGCTGAAAGTATACATAAGGCTTATCTGAAGAATGATAAACGGTAAGATATTTATGAACGAGTGAATTTTTGTAATAAAACCCAGAGAAATTTGTCTTTTTTACTATAAGGAGATAACTATCGGGTTCTATGAAAGTATTTTCTGGAAAAATAAAGAGATGAGTTCTATATGATGGAATTGTGGTATTATTCAGATACCATCCACTTAAATTTATCCTTTTTGAAGTTCTGTTTTTAAGTTCTATAAAGCAATCGTTGTAATCGTATTCGGTTTGTGTTTTTGTACCAGCCCAGAGAATTTCGTTTATTATAACTTCTTGAAATTTTGCACTATCTCCACTAAGGTCTTTAGTAGGATGTTTTCCCTCGTTATATATTTTGAAAAATTCATTTATATAAGCCTTTGCAATATTTTTGTTTGAAATTATTAAGAGATTTTCATCATTTCCATCTTGAGAGGCGGCTCTGGAGAAGTTCATTGAGCCTGTAAAGACATATTCACCATCTATTATCATAAATTTATCATGTAATTTTCCTCCATGATATGGATTTTTGGGGTTTACATTTTCATTGCCATCGTATTTTATGTCCAAATCGCTATCAATAAACCAGTGATGAACAGAATAGACGTTTCCCGTATGCCAGTATTTGTCGAATACTCCTTTTACTTCTACCCCTTTGTTTGTTGCCATAAATATCATTTGATTTGCTATATCAGTATGTGTAAATGAGAAAATGCAAAAATAAATGCTTTTTTTTGCATTTGTTAGGTATTTTATAAATTCAAGATCTGCTTTGCTTACAGAATAATATGGAGTAAAAAAAACTTTTACGGTGGATTCACCTATTTTGAATGTGTTTGAATTAAAGTCTGAAAAAGGAGTTTTATCGATGCCAAATTGTTTGTTAAAAAACATATTTTCAAATTCTTTTTTGTAATACTGAGAAATATTACTATCTTTTATAAAAAGCACATTTTCATTGTTCTTAAAGAAACCTGTGGTTGTAAAATTAGCTGAACCGGTGATTAACAATTCATCGTCAATAAGAATAAACTTGTTATGCATTATTTTGTCATAATTACCAAGGACCATTGGTACTCTGGCATTGGAGAGGGCAATGTAACCTTCATAATTGACATTATCTATATCACCCACAAATCTTACTTTTATACCCTTCCTTGAGGCTTCAATTATCGAGTTGTAGATGGTTGGTTCGGATAGTTCGTAGATACATATGTCTACACTTTTTTTTGCATTGAATATTTTTTCTGCAATTTTATCCTGAATTTTGGTATCTTTTTGTGTTTTTTCGTCTATTCCCGGTTCTGTAAAGTATGTAAGGATTAAACCATCTTTATCAACATCTTCAAAGTATTTTTTTTCTTCTATGTTGAAAACGTTGCAGGAGTAAATTAAAAAAGTCAGCGTGAGAAAAAATATTATTTTCTTCATAATTATTCTCCTGAAAGAGTTTTTCCAGGTGATGCTAAAACTTTTGAATCAGTTTTTACATTATCAGAGGGTGTGGCTAATGAAAAAGTATGCCAGTTCGAGATATTGTTTCCGTCCTCTGGACCAAAGTAGCCTGTTTTTCTTATCATAGAGTAATAAAAGCCATTTGATTTTCCGCCGGGCAAAATTACATTAGTTAATATAAATTTGTCTGAATATTTTCCACTACCATCAGAAAGCTCAATAATAAAACCCTTATCAGGTATAATAAGTTCCTGATATATCAAATCAAATGATGTAAATCCACCGTTAGTTGTTCTACCTATTGTATATATTCCTTTAGGTTTTAATATTACATTTTCGGGTATGGAAATTAATTGATAAAAACTATCATTTTTTATTTCAAGAGACCATTTACTTATATCTATTTCAAACTCTGCGAAATTTACTATTTCAAGGAAATTGTCATACTTACTGTATGAGCTTCCTGAGTAGTGAATTTCACTTATGTAGACAACCTCTCTTAAGTCTAAATCTATATAGTTGAAATTTTTTGTTTTTAAATCGCAGTTATAAGTAGACAGTAGAAACAAGATAAAATTAATTAAGTTCACGGGCTTCCAGAAAGGAAGCCCGCGGAGAGAGATTTTGGATACTTTCTTTTTCATAGGCTCTATTCTTTTCTCAGGGTTATATTATCTATTGCTGCCTGTCCACCACCGTTTTGTCTGAAAACAAGTCTTATCTGTTGAGAATTAATGTTTATATAGACAGGGCCTAATTCAAACAGATCTGCTCTTTTGTTTATAACGATATTTGTTTGATATAATATAGTGTTTGTATCAGCAGTAGTTAGCTGGAATATGAAATTTAAACCTGTTGCAAATGGTTGATAATACTGGAAGTATATACTATAGTTTCCACTTTCTGGCACTGTAATCTCAGAAGACATAAGGAGAGTTATGTTGGAATTTCTTATTACAGGAGTTGGCACAGCCGGCGGATTTGGTATATTGTTTACATTTGTGTAGTTTGTAGATCCACTTCCAGTAGTTCCACCATCATTTCTTACCTGTGTGTATTTCCAGATAACTCCTGAAGAGTTCGTAAATTCGCCAGTAAGATAATTATAGGAAATGTTTCCTGGATTAAATAAACCAAAGTTTTCATAAAAAATTACATCCTGTTGTGATGAACTACTTGAAGATGATGAGCTACTGCTTGTAGAAGAACTAATACTTGAAGATGAGCTACTTACAGATGAACTGATACTTGAACTCTGAGAACTACTGCTTATGGAAGATGAACTTACGCTTGAGGAAGAGGAAATACTTGAAGAAGAGCTTGCCTGTCCATCGAATTTTGTCCATCTTATATTATCTATAGCGAGTTGGCCTCCGCCATTCTGGGTAAAAATTATTCTGCATGTTCCATCAATGTTAAGAGTTATAGGGCCTAATTCTCTTAAATTATATTTATCCTGAGATTTTGATATGTTTGTTTCAAAGAGAATAGTATTTGTGTCTTCTCTAGTTATTTTTAACTTAAAGTTAAGAGCGGTTGAGAAGGGCTGATAATATTGAAAATATAATTTTGAAATTCCTTCGTTTATTGGTTGAGAAATTAAAATTGCTATGTTGGAGTTTCTTATTACAGGAGTTGGTAAAAAAGGAGTATTTTGTATCGAATCCGGATTTTCGTAATATGGCTGAATATTATTAAGATTGCTTCCACCATCATTTCTTACCTGGGTAAAGTTCCAGTTTATGTTATAGAGTGAATTTGTATATGTTCCATCTCTGTAATTATATTTTATTTCTTCTGGGGAAAAATCATTAAAAGATTCTTTGTAATCCCAGTCTATGCTTGAAGGAGAAATAGAAACATTTACAGTTTTGACATCACTCTTTTTACCAGCCGAATCTTCAACAACAAACTTTATAGTTTTGTTTCCCTGCATTGAGTTTTTGAGAATAAGATAATTTTTGTAATTGACTGTTTTTTTATTGATAGTATAGGTGTTAGTGTTGTTATCAATTATTACATAAAGATAGTTGACGTTGTTGTCATCACTTGCTGTAATATTGAACATAAGGTCATCAAAAACATAAACTGTAGCGTTGTTTGTTGGCCATATTATACTATCAATATTTGGATTAGAGTTGTCTTCAGTAGAAGCTGTAGGGTTGTTAGTTGTATTTGAAGATTCAGGCGTTCTTGAACAAGAGAAAATTACAAAAAGTATAGTGAATATTGCTAAAATTCTTTTCATAATAAACCTCCTTATGGTTTAATTAAGTTTAACTTAAAAGTGTTTAGTTAGATTTAATTAATTTTGAGAAGTCGACTAATTTTTTGTTAATTTTTCAAAAATAGCGGGGTTTTACCCCGCTATTTTTATTTCATCAAAGAGAGGACTTCTTTTGAAATATACCATTTATCGTTAATGTAGATATTGACTGATTTGAGTCTTATTTCTTTGTTGTTAAAATAGGCAATATTTTTATTTACTGGAAGTTTTATTGTGTTGTTTTTATGCTTTATTACAAGAACTGGATTTTCAGGATCTGATTTATCTGTTTCGAGCTTTTCACCAATTCCTTTTGCTTCGATGAATAATTCTTTTGTTGTCTTCTCAAGGGAGACCCCAAAATATTTTTCCATAATCTTTGCTATGTCAGTGTTGTCTATCACTCCTTTGGGATGATCATTTTTTGGTGAATAGATTCCAAGTATTACGTCTTCTCCTGTATGGCCGTGAGTCGTCCATCCTATGTATGAACGTTTGCTTATCATCGGTCCAACCACATAATTAAGAGGCTTTTTGTTTGAAATTGTTGCTTGAATGTTTTTTATCTCGTCTTCTGTGACATCTATTATTCCATAATATGTTGCAAGGGTATTGCTTATCTCATCTCTGGTTGAAGAGATGGCACTAAACAAAGAATTGTGTCTATATAAAATAATATAAAAAAATTTTAAAATATTTCGATAAAAAAATCTATAACAGGAGGAATAATATGTCAAGAAATAAGACAGATTTTTCAGAACATAAGGCTTTAGAAATATTACTTGGTGATGTTTTATCTCAAGTTGATAATGTTTCAAGTCTACAAAAATTAACTCAAATTTTTCTTGAAATTTTGATGAAGAAAGAACGAGAATTATTTCTTTCCACTCAACAAGATAACAAAGCTAATGGATATTATTCAAGAGATTTAGCCTGTATGTTTGGCAATCTTAATCTTAAAGTCCCAAGAGACAGACTATCTTTCTTTAGACCTCTTGTCCTTCCTTCACCTTATCAAAAAGCTGATGAGTCTTTTAACAACTTCGTCTTAAACTTAATCCTTCACAACTATTCTCCAAAC